>NZ_BAAACW010000015.1:0-10175 GCF_039521845.1 Alkalibacterium iburiense | reverse complement strand
TGCGTAATTTCTTTGGTGAGGGTTAATCCGATAGGATTGTGAAGCATTTATTAGGGTGCGAAACTTGAGTTAATGAAAAGCCCACATGTGTTTTTTGTGTTTGAACACACACCTCATACAAACCCAACTGAAGATTTTGTAAATGAAGGAATTGACTGGGTAAAAGAAATGATTGAGAACAATGACGTAAATAAACAAGTGTCTAAATAAAAACTTCTTTTGATAAGTTTTTAATTTACTTTTAGAAATTGTTTTAAGAGCCTGTGCAGAAAGTGCGTGGGCTCTTTATTTATTCTCTTAAATAGTGTTATAGTTAAAGTATGCTATTCCTGATTGGTAATATGATTGATTAGTGTCCATAATTTATGTCTCAAGAGCGATATTTATCTCGACTATAACAATTAAGAAAGAAGTGGATTTAATGCCTTATTCAACTGAAGAAGAAGTTATGGAAATTTCCAAAAGTGTAATAGGGAAAACATTCGGTGAAATCGATAAATATGATAGAAGCTCCATAAAAACAAAAGGAGCAATGGGACATGTTATTGAAGAGAGTTTATTTGATTATGCAATCAATTCTAACCAAGAGGCAGACTTTAGTGAATTAGGAATTGAACTTAAGGTCACTCCAGTGAAAACTAATAAAAACAAAACTGTTTCTGCTAAAGAAAGACTTGTATTAAACATAATCAATTACATGACAGAAGTTAACCAAAACTTTGAAACTTCAAGCTTCTGGTTAAAAAATCGTAGATTGCTATTCTTTTTTTACTTATGGAAAAAAGAACTTGCTGTTAAGGACTATCAGATATTAGAAACACTATTATATACATATCCTGAAGAGGATTTAGAAATAATAAAAAATGATTGGAAAATCATACATACAAAAATCAAAGAAGGTAAAGCTCATGAGTTGTCAGAAGGAGATACAATGTACCTGGGGGCATGCACTAAAGGAAGTAGTGCTAAATCTGTACGCAAACAACCCAACTCTGATATTCCTGCAAAACAAAGAGCATACTCTTTAAAACAATCGTATATGACCTCATTAGTTCGTAAACATTTTAATGCAGAAGATTTAGTTCGGATTTCCAATGCTCAAGAATTAAAGCATCAATCCTTTGATCAGATATTAGAAAAAAGATTTAAACCGTACTACGGTAAAACTTTAGAAGAGATTGCTAAATCACATAATCTTCAAATAAATCAGAGATTTAAATCAAAGGTTCAACAAGTTGTAAGTTCAATATTAGGGATTACAGGTACGAAGTTGTCTTCAATTGAGGAATTTTCTAAAGCTAATATACAATTTAAAACTATCAGATTAGAGCCTAATGGATTACCTAAAGAACACATGTCATTCGAACAAATTGATTTTAACAAATGGCTCAATCAACCATTTGATGAAAGTCAAATTTACAATAAATTTGAAACCACTAAATTTTTATTTGTTGTTTTTGAATATATAGTTGATGAGTCAAATGAAAAGAAGTTGGTTTTAAAGGGAATCAAATTATGGAACATGCCAGAAGAAACTATATTGAATGAAGTTCAGGATTTATGGTATGAAGTTAGAAAAATATTAACAGAGGGAGTTAAACTTAAAAATGTGAAGTGGGGAAATAGTTATAGAGTAGAAAACAATTTCCCTGGTCAAGATTATAATAGAATTGTTCACATTCGTCCTAAAGCTAGAGATGGTAAAGATAAGACAAAACTGCCGGATGGTCAATATGTTACTAAACAAACTTATTGGCTTGATAGAAGATATATATCGGAAATAGTAAAAGATTTACGATGATTATGCTTCTCTATATTTATGATGAAGATAATTTGCTACATGGAATTTTCATTTCTAAATGAAGTCTTTGATAATAATAAAATCATATAGTGAAAAAATTTAAAAAGATCTTGATCTTTTTCGCTTTTTCGTGTATAATAAATATTGATTAAAAGCGAAAGGATGTTCTTTTGTGAGTAACAGTTTAAATGTGCTTGAATTATTCGCCGGTGTCGGTGGATTTCGAATTGGGTTGGAAGAATCAAACTCAAAGAAATATAAAACCAAATGGGCAAACCAATGGGAACCGTCTAAAAAGTCCCAAGATGCTTTCGAAGTATATGATTACCAGTTTCCAGACAGTATGAACATAAACGTAAACATTGAAGAAATATCAGATGAAACTTTTGCTGAAATGGATGCAGATTTAATTGTAGGTGGTTTTCCTTGTCAAGATTACTCGGTAGCCAGAAGCAGCAAAGGAGAATTGGGTATTCAGGGTAAAAAAGGCGTTCTGTTTTGGCAAATTATTCGTGCCACAGAAATCATTAGACCTAAATATCTTATTTTAGAAAATGTAGATCGTCTGTTGAAATCTCCAACCACTCAAAGAGGTAGAGATATCGCAATCATGTTAGCCGCGTTTGACCAATTAGGTTACTCTGTAGAATGGCGGGTTATTAATGCTGCTGAATATGGACGAGCACAACGTAGGCGTCGAGTATTTATCTATGTCTACCGAAATGATATCCCCTGGGCTCAACAATTAGATGAGAAATATGAGCAATTTGAACAGAAAAATTTATTTGGAGATGAAGCAGTTTTACCAAATCGTTATGAAGAATATATTTTTAAAGAGGGATTATTTGCTAGACAATTTCCAATAAAAGAAGTTCCCGTAAAAGGGAGACATGCTTATGGAAAATTAAATGAAGATGTTGTTGAAGTTTCTGATAACTATTCTGGAGGAAAAATGTGGAATACAGGTGTGATGCGTCATGGTGTGTTTTATACTTATGACACTGCAACAGTAGAAGAACCTGCTACTCCTCTTGGTGAAATCATTCAAGATGAATCGGAAATTGATGAAAAATACTATCTAAATGATGAGCAAATTGTTAAGTTTGAATATTTACGAGGCCCTAAAAAAATTCAGCGTACAGCTGGTAATGGGCATACTTATGTATATTCTGAAGGTGGAATGAGTCCTTATGATGACCTGGAGTTGCCAGGGAGAACAATGTTAACTTCAGAAGGAAGTGTCAATCGGTCAACTCATTTGTTATATATCAATGAACGATACCGTTTTATCACACCAATAGAAGCAGAGCGCTTACAAGATTTTCCTGATGATTGGACGAGGTACAAGAAAACATCTAGTGGACAAATTGAAGAAGTAACAGACCGTATGCGTTTATTCTTTATGGGCAATGCTCTAGTTACCGGTATTGTTAAACGAATAGCTGATGAACTAGAAAAAATTGATAAGATAGTTTAATACTCGATTTAAAACCCTATTACATATTATAGGGTTTTAAATCTTTTTATTACTGTTAAATGCTCTTTAAGAATAAACTCAACGTACCATTCGGAATTGTTGTACCCCATTATTGTTTTGTTAAAACATGAAATTAATTAGAGGGGAGAATAGGTAGTAGGGAATGATTATCTTATTACATATGCCTTTATTAAAATAATTGAAACAAAAGTGCTATGATTCAAATATCAAGCATGACATGGAATGAAGTATTTTAATTAAACCCTTGTATTTAGTTAAGATTTGAATGACATCAATCTAACACATCCAACTGTTCCTTTATCTTCTCATTCAAATGTTTGTAAAAAGATAACCTTACTTTTGAATAAGATTCTAACTCTTTATAAAAAGTGTCTGAGATAATGCTAGGTTGTTTACCAACCGCCTCCATAATCATCAGCAAGGTACACTGACTAATTACTTCTTTGAGTAAGGATGAGTTGGAGTTATCAGAAGCGCTTATAGTATTAACTGAGTGGATATAAGCAATCACGCGCCGAATTTCCGAATCTGCTTTTTCACCCGTCTTCAAGTTAGTGAAAAGGGTTTGACTTGATTCACGTTCATCTTCAGCTTTATCTTGAAGGTCATCCAGTAACTGAAGAAAAGCGCCATATTGGAATGAAAAGAACATTTCTTCATATGTTAATTTTCCCTTTATCAGGTAGGCATCTGCCAATACAGATGTTCCGCCTTTGAAAAAACTAATTCTAAGGAGATCATTTCTGCTTAAGGAAAGGGGAGTATGCTGTTTCATGCTTTCAATCTGAGCCTTATGAATGAGTATGATACTCTCACACACGTCTGGATAGTCTTCTATAGGAAAATCCGTATGAATCATCTTAACTAGGTCATATATACGTGCTTCTGTTTTATTAGTAGAGTGAATCGGTAATTGTTTTAATGATTGTCTTAAGCCATCGTTAAAAGCCTCTTTATCACTCAACCTGATCTCTGAGTTATCTAAAAGGTTATCTGTATAAGGGTAAAGCAAACTGTAAGCGTACATAGGGGACGTCAAAGTGATTTTCTGATCCCAGAGAAGCTGCAAACTATTCATAATCCATATATTGCGCAACGCCTGGAAAACTTCTTCGTTTTTTAGTTCTGGATCTTCACTGTTTACTCGCTGTATAAATGCCTCAGCAACATCCATATACCCCTGAGACATAAAGTAGGTAAGGAAAGGCCGGTCAAACAATAATTGTTTTTCATCGATTAATTTCAAAGCGTTATAAATTAACTCTTTTACTTTTGTAACTGCTTCAGATTCCTTTGCATTTACCTCAGACTGATAAGACTCTTTAAGTAGAGGCATATAAGGTTCCAAATCATTGATTAGAGAATTGATTATTTTCTCTAATCTTTTTTCATTCCACATCTTTTTCCATAAAGGTACTTTTACTAGTCGGTCATAAGGAAAAGGGAGGGAGTCGGAATAAATAGAAATAGACTCTTCTAACAACCGATCAGTTGTCATTTTATTTAAACTGGTTTTTTCATTCATGTCTGTCATCTCCAATCTGACTTCTTATTTAAATTATAGCTTATTGAGTATGTGTAATCTAGCTGAACTAGCGCTACTTATATACTGGAAATAGGATAGGGGGGGGTGGTGAGGGAGGAGGGGATCTCATTATCTTCCTACCTGCACTATGACTTAAATGGTAGAGCAGTTCCCAGTATACAGTAATCGTTTTAAATAAGACTTTGACTATTCATCATTTGCAGATAAACTAGAACCACTTCTAACAAATCGGTATACTTTTAAAAGAAGGTTTTGCATAAATATAGTTAACAATTATGTTTAGCTGTAATTAATTCTTACTAAAAAATGATGAATGAAATGTATGGTTATGAAATCTCAAATAAAGATAAACTTGTTTTACATATCCTTCAAATAGTAATAATCATCGTTTTATTGACAATTGCTTATGTATCATGGCGAAGTAATCATTTAACTTCAGTAATCACGGATGAACTAGACGGAAGAACAATTGAAGCCATTACTATCACGACAAATAGCAATGAAATAGCTTTAGAAAATGACGAAATTGAATATTTCGTAAACAATGTTAACGGTTATGATACGACTATACCTTCATCTCTCATTACTGAACCAAGTTATCTTGAGTGGGAAAAAGTTATATATCGACGACCTTTCCAATCAATTAGTGGTCCTCCATATCTAATGGAGATAGAATATTCTGATGGTACAAACTCAACTATCTTATACACTCAATCAGAAATAGAGATTGATAACAAACTCTTCAAAGCGCCCGATAACGCATTGTATCACTTTTTGTTGAATCTCTACTAAAAAGAAATATAAAATTTCGCATAGAATCTATCTTAAAGTCCAGGGTAGAGGAGGGGGACAGTATCTTACTCCCCTTTATTACTAATATATACATATGAGATGAAACGATTTTGTTTACAGATTTTGCCATTTAAATTGCAGAGCACTAAATATAAGCTTCCTAATTTAAAGCAAATAATGTCATTAAAACACTGTAAAATGGTTAATGATAACATGTCACTGCCAAATTATTGCATCTAATAAATACAAGCCAAATGAATCTATATGCATTAGTAACAAATTGTCAGAAATCAGATATATAACTGAATTTTATTTTTAAGCGTTCAAGATCTGTATATATTTTTCAATCGTTGAATTTTATTATTTATACTTTTATAGATAATAATTTAAAGCAAGTATTAAGTAAAATACCAAAAAAGAGTTAGTTACAATAGCTTAGGTTTTAATATAGAAATTAAATTAAGCAAATTTCAGCTACAATGATATGAGTACACGTTTGAACGAGCACTCAGGAGCTTGTCAGATTATCATCTGCATCAAAAGTTTCGTTAATTCAGTGATTTAATTGCCATTTTTTTCTAAAACTCAAAACAAACAAAATTAATGCAAAAATAAAGCAAAAAATAGGGGATTTAATCAAATTTATGACGTATCTTGTCAGACTTTGCTTTTTCTTTATTTTAGTTTACATAATATATATTATACCAAGTAGATTATATGAAAAGAACCTCATTTCTGATCAATTTAGATTGATTTTGAATTGCATACTCTTTTTATTTATATTGGTTTGAATTGATTTCAATTTGTTTCAATTTATAACACTTTTCGAATGATTATAAAAAATAAATATAATCTAATCTACTTTTCTTAGGTATCATTTACGATCCATTTTAAATCCAAATTATTACTCAAATACTTATCTGACATCTCCACAAACTTTTACATTGCTGCTTATCAACTTTTTAAACAAATGTACAATGATTCTTACGACGATTCTAATCTTATTTCAAATGTTTAGCTAGATACTTCATCATCAATCCTCTGTATATCGTCCTGCTTGTCCATTATATTCATTCGTAAATATCACTTATTGTTAAATGGCAATCTATTAAATATAGTCATCGTAAATTGCCTTCAAATAATTTTAATATCTTAATAATATTGAGATATTTTTATAGTCAACGTCTCATATATATCCTATTCTATATATTTGTTTGAATTCTATTATTTACTATCCACTCGATATACTATGTAATTAGGCATTAAAAAGTTGAATTTCAGGCATTAATATCAAACAGGTATTAGTTTTTAAATTATATTAATGCCTTTCTTCAACTTCGAGTATATTTAATCCATCTTACTTAAAACCAAAAAACTAGGTTACAGTCTATGGCATTTCCTCTTCAGTTATAAGGGTATATTCAATTGTGTGGGTGCCTTTAGCAAGTACTCTTAAGAAGGTCTCTTCATTTAGTACCGTACTAGTGGTAAATACTACTCGTTTAGTTTCTCCTTTTTCATTCACCCCCTCTTCCCTATATTTGAATCTTCCATTATCATCAATAGGATCTCCTTGAACCTCAACATAGACATATTCTTCTTCAATCCAAGGATTAAACCGGTCAATCGTCTCACGGAATCCAAAGTAAATAATAGGTATAATAATGATTACAAGTAGAATTGGTATGATAGTTTTCTTTTTCATACGTTTTACTCCTTTCTATAATGCATTTATGACAATACTTTTGTAGTAGCGAATAGTGAACACTGTAAACAATAAATAAATAACAATATACACAGTCATACTTATAAGGATTGGCGTGAGCATGCTTGAAACCATAAGAACAGATCCTACATTAAGAGCAAAGGAAGCATGAATTAACCCGATTATCAAAGGTATTAAATAAACAAAAAGCTGTTTTCTGATAATACCTTTCATTATATCTTTTACCTGAAATCCGAGTTGACGAAGTGTTTTATAATCTTTCTTCTCTTGTTCAGCCTCTGTCATTTGTTTAAAATACAAAATACTTCCGGTTGAGAGGATGAATACAAAGCCTAAAAATCCAGCAATATATATGATAACTCCATAGTTATGAAGAGACTCCTCGTATGCCGAATAATAGTCCGTTAGGAAGTCAATGCTATCTGTAGTTTCCAGGAAAATATTTGATGCTAAAACGGATTTTTCAGTATCCTGTATTTGAAAAACATCAAAGTTTAATAATTCATTGTTCTGATTCTCATGAAGGTTACTTCTGATTCCCTCAAAAGTTTCTTGAGATACAAGAAGTTGTTCTCCGAAGAATCTATAATTCATAATATTATCAAGTCGATAATCAGAAACTAATAGTGTCCTAACTTCTTCGTTTGTTTCGTACTGTACAGTTTTGGGGAATGTCAAATCTCTTCCTTCTATAATAGCCCGATTATTATGAAAGACAGCTTCACCCTTTGGTGGAATCTCAACTTCTAATCCTGCTTCTAATAACTGTTCTGCTGAAAAAATCATCATCGGTCTACTATAAGATAGTTCGTTTGAATCTAGTGTGCTCCATTTCCCCACCGTTCTTATGGCATCCAGCTGGTGATAGGCGTGATTAATCTGCTCCTCTTGTAGCCTACTCGATATGGTTTCAGCCTCCTCATGCATGTTTTCCACTGCAAAATCAAAAGGCATCGCCATTCTTACGTCCTCTTCAGTAGAATAATATAAGGAATAAGAAAGTGAAATCATAGTTATCGTCATAGCAGATAATACTGTGATTAAAGTTAATGAATTGGCGTGGCCTTTCATTCTGTGCATTAATGATGCTACCGAAAGACTATTTTGCAAGCCAAGATGTCCATTCTTCTGTTTTCGAAAAATATACATTAACCAGCTAATAGTCGTCCGAAAAATTAAATAGGTTCCTGTTATGGTGCTGGCTAAGACGAATAACATGAGAAACATGAGTATATCCGTATACTCTAATATTAAGGTTGATGCATAATAACCTACTCCAATTAGACCAATCCCGAATATCCCTAACACACCTGAAGTGATGCTTGGGCGTTTGGAAAAGTTTTCGCTTTGATCATTTGCCCTAAATAATTGTATGAGTGTCTTGTGATAAACTGTTATTATAATTTGTACGGTTACGACAGCAATTAAGCAAAGAAAGACGATAATGGTTTGAAGAACTGCTTGGCCGGAGAATGTTAACCCAACTATAGCTTCTATACCTATCACATTCATAAATAATAAAAGAAAGAGTCGCGAGAGTAAAACGCCAACTACCATTCCGACTAGTAAGGCTCCGATACCAAGAATAGTATGTTCCAAGATGAGTATTCTAGCTACCCAGGCCTTTGATAAACCAATTAATTGATACAACCCAATTTCTTGACTTCGTCTTTTAATAAAAATATTTGTAGCGTACATCGTAAACACGACAGTTATGAAAATGAGTAATATACCTGCGACTTGAAAGGCTGTTGAAAAATTTACGCTAGCTTCACCCATTTCTGTGATAGTTTGATTAGTTTGTAAGGAAGAAAAAATAAAATACAAACTTATACTAAAAATCATGGCGAAAAAATAAAGATAGTACATTCTAATATTTTTTTGAATGCTACGAAAAACTAATTTCTGTATTGTCACAGTTGATCCCCTCCTGCTAGAACGGCCTGCATATCGAGAATATCTTTGAAAAATGATTCTCTCGATTTATCTCCACGATACAGTTCTGAGGAAATTTTTCCATCTTTAAGAAATACAACACGATTACAATAACTTGAAGCCACTGGATCATGAGAAACCATAACAATCGTTACGTGCCTTTGTTGGTTAATCTCATATAAGTTTTCTAGTAAATTTGAAGCAGCTTTTGAATCTAACGCACCTGTCGGCTCATCAGCGAAAACAAGTGATGGCGAATGTATTAACGCTCGTGCAGCAGAGGTGCGTTGCTTTTGTCCACCTGATATTTCTGAAGGATACTTATCCGATAGTTCATTAATTCCTAAAATTTCTACAATAGAATTATATTCCATTTCTGCTTCTTTACGGCTTAGCTTAGTTAATGAAACAGGTAGCAATATATTTTCTTTTACCGTTAAAGTATCAAGCAAGTTGTAGTCCTGAAAGACAAAGCCTAAATGTTCACGGCGAATGTCTGAAAGCTGATTGTCTCTCATTTTAGAAATGTTCTGTCCGTTTATATATATCTGACCATCTGTAGCACGATCTATAGTAGCTAATGTGTTAAGGAGAGTTGTCTTGCCTGACCCCGATGGTCCCATAATTCCTACAAACTCTCCCTCCAATACGCGAAAGTCGATTCCTTGTAATACAAGTTGAGTATTCCCTTTTGAACCATAAGATTTATGGACTCCCTTAGCATTTAAAACTGTTTTTAATGTCTTTTGTGTTTTCATTTCATACACTCCAATCTAATTCATCTATACATAGTGTAATTTTTATTTGAAAAGAAAATGCTAAAAAGAGACAAAAAAGCACCTCTCATGGTATAATTAAATCATGAAAAATTTAAAAA
>NZ_BAAACW010000014.1:11853-18739 GCF_039521845.1 Alkalibacterium iburiense | reverse complement strand
GCATAATAATCGGTACCAAGTCAATGACACCAAGGGTCAAAGGCTATTTTTTAACTGCAAAACTTGAGTAACTAACATGATCATGATTCATGATTAAACGATCGTAAGCTATAACTGGTATGTCCATATTTTCTGCCTGATCCAAAACATCAGTAAGTGCTTCTCCGTCTACTGAAGCAATAATTAAAATATCTACGCCTCTTGAAATCATATTTTCTATTTGTGAAAGTTGATTTTCTACAACATTTTCAGCGTACTGTAGGTCCGTTTCATATCCGCGCTCTTCTAATAACGCAACCATATTATTACCATCTTCAATCCATCTCTCAGAACTTTGTGTGGGCATTGATATTCCTATTGTTGGATTTTCAATAGCCTCTCCATCAGCTCCACCGCCATTTCCACACGCTGCTAAGACAATAGTAGCAAAAATAATAAAGAACAATTTCATAATGATAAACCTCCATATTTTATTTTTTAATATATAAAACTAAAATAGATCTACCCTCCTTTATTATTCTATATGTACCTTTCATGCCTTTTTAATACTTCTTAATACCAATAGGTGATTGGAACTGTATAGTCAAAATGAATGTCTGTAAAATTAAGCACAACTGGTACGTTCAACTATCAAATAATTTGACTGACAGCCGTCTTAATTCTAATTATTGAATGACGGAAATTCATATAAATATTTAAATAAGCAATTAAACCTCTTAAAACAAGTAATCCTTTTATGTGTTTATATTTCTATTTCTTTATACGTACGTACCTTTAAACATAATATACCATTGTGCTAAATATAATACAAGCGTTTTCATAAAGTTTTTCTTTAAATTTACTAGTATGTTTTTAAATACTTGTATTCACTTAATACTGTCCTGTTCCTACCATACAACTAAAATCTTCTCTAATGCACATAGTAAACAGGAGTGAAATTTATATTTCACTCCTGTTTACTTTAGTCCCATTTATTGATGGGACACTTCTTATTGGCCAAACTCGTCCGAAATAAAGCATAGCACCCACATTTGCTGCATGTTTGTCCTTTTAAGAATGGACAAGACAGGCAAACATTTAATCGTTTTTCTTTAACAACTTCACTGACTAAATCAAATTCCAAGCTAAGCTGTTCTTCAATTAATTCTAGTTCGTTTAAATTAGCTAATTCTTGCAGTCTGCTACAGCTTTTACACTCTGACATTCAGCTTACCCTTTTAACAGAATTGTTGCTACACTCATTGCTGGGAGAGTAACAGTTAACTTGTTATTTTCAACTGAAAAGTCTTTAAATTCAGTTTTTGCCACTACTTCTGAGTTTTCAAACGTATTATGTGCATCCATTTTGTCTCCAGCTACTATCCAAGCTTCAGAATCACTAATGTCAAAATCTGATAAATCAAATTCCATCTCTTCTGTTCCATCAATATTATAGTTGACTACTGATACAGCTACCTGTCCATCTTTTTTGGAAACAGTAAAGTCAGTATTTGTTTTTGCTTCACCATACGTATCAATCAATTCAGCATCCTGATGGTGTTTGTAGAGATCAAACACATGATAAGTAGGTGTTTTAATCATCTTATCTCCTTCTGTCAGAAGCATAGCCTGTAACACGTTAACCATTTGTGCAATATTTGCCATTTTTACACGATTTGCATGTCTATGGAAAATATTTAAAGTGAGACTAGCGACCATTGCATCTCTGATAGTATTTTGCTGATATAAAAAACCAGGATTGGTTCCGTTTTCTACAGAGAACCAGGATCCCCATTCGTCTACAATGAGACCTACTCTTTTATCTGGGTCATATTTATCCATAATAGTTGAGTGTTTAGTTATCAGCTCATCCATTTTTTTAGCACTATCAATTAAAGAGAACCATTCTTTTTCAGGGAAGTTGGTTGCTGGTCGTTTATTTGTCCAACCATCTACTAAAGAATAATGATGCAAGCTGATACCATCCATATAAGGAGCTGCTATTTTCATCACTTGTTCCATCCAGTTATAGTCATCAACATTGGGACCACAGGCAATTTTGTAGACAGGTTTGTCCGTATAATTTCTGACATATGTTCGATAACGTCGGTACAAATCTGCGTAGTATTCAGGACGCATATTTCCACCGCAACCCCAGCTTTCATTTCCTACACCGAAGAATTTCATCTCCCAAGCTTTTTCACTGCCGTTTTCTTTACGCCAGTTAGCCATAGGTGATTCCCCTTCAAAGGTGATATATTCAACCCATTCCTGCATTTCTTGAACGGTTCCACTTCCTACGTTTCCGTTAACGTAAGCATCAGCACCTACTAGCTCTAATAAATGAAAATATTCATGCGTGCCAAAATGATTGTTTTCAGTTACTCCACCCCAGTGTGTATTGACAATAGTCTTTCTATCTTCTTTTGGCCCTATTCCATCTTTCCAGTGATATTCATCAGCAAAACATCCGCCCGGCCATCTGATAACAGGGACGTTAATTTGTTTTAATGCTTCGACAACGTCAAGTCGAATGCCCTTATTGTTTGGTATATCCGAATCTTCACCTACCCAAACACCTTCATAAATACAACGCCCTAAATGTTCAGCAAACTGTCCGTAAATATGCTTACTGATCTGTGGTCCTTCTTTATTTGTTAGTACTCGTATTGTCATTGTGATAGCTCCTTTAAAGTCATAGATATAAGGTTTAATCCTAAAATCTTTTTTCTTAATATCTTTTTTAGATTCGTTCATATCAGATTGATTTTCTTTCTTAAAAAACATGAATTCAGTTCCAATAAAGGTTTTTCCCTTATTTTAAATCCATTAACTTGGAGACCCAGGAATACCAAAATCTGGAAAGCCCTCTTCAGTCCACGTAAATATTTGAGCATTCGCATGTCTGTTAGGATTGTTTAAAGGGTTCCCTTCTTTGTTTTTTTCTGGTCTGGCATGATAAATTAATACATCATGTTCTCCGTCTTCAGAAACTGTAAAAGAATTGTGTCCAGGACCGTAAAGGCTATTTTCCTCTGAAGAAGAAAAGACAGGATCTTTTGCTTTACTCCAAGAGTACCCATCCAACAAATCACTGTTTTCGTCAGCCCACAATAGGCCCATTGCGTAGTTTTCATCCGTAGCGCTTGCTGAATAGGTGATAAAGATTTTTCCGTTGCGTTTTATAACAGCTGCTCCTTCGTTGACTAAATAACCAATCACTTCCCAGTCATACTCAGGAATACTTAATAAGGTCGCATGCCCTTTTAATGTCCATGGGTTTTCCATTTCGGATATATATAAGTTTGAATTTCCGGGTATAGCAGGGTCTTTTTGAGCCCAAACATAATACAGTGTTCCATTGTGTTCAAAGGTGGTCGCATCCAATGAAAAACTATTAATATGCGTTTTCACTTGACCTTTTTCTTCCCATGTACCTGTTAATGGATTTGCATCTTTACACTCAAGGGCATACATTCGGTGCTGATTCTCGTGTTCTTTAGGCTGATTAGATGACGCTGCAGCGAAGTATATATACCAGTTTCCTTCAATAAAGTGAAGCTCCGGCGCCCATATCAGCCTGCTCATCTCTCCTTCAGAATGAGCCTGCCATACAGTTACCTTTTCAGCATTTTCTAAATCATTTAAAGTTTTAGCTCTTCTAAGTTCTATTTCTTGATACCCTGGTACAGAACCAGTGAAATAATAGTACCCATCTGTGTGTTTATAAGCCCAAGGGTCAGCTCTTTCTAACACTATTGGATTATTATACTGATACTTATCACTCAAGTTGACTAACTCCCTTCAATATGTTTGAAACTGAATTTTATTTATACTGTAATCTAACCATGTTCCAAGAAAGCGGTTTGAAATCACCTTTTACATTTGTCCCTTCTGATTGGAAAGAATGGTTATCTTTAATTTCCATAGCTTCATGGTCTTTATCTAAAGTCAATTTAATATCATAATCAGCTAATTCAGTGGATTCAATAATGGTTAAGTCGCCGAAACCTTCTAAATCAACGTCAATAGATAAAGTTTCGTTTTCGGATCGGTTCACTGCAAAGATAACGACTTCGTTTTTCTCCTCGTTAACGATTGCAGTACTTTCTAAATAAGGAACATTTTTAAATTCTTTTGTATCATAAGTCGGGCTCTCAAGTTGCAAGTCTAATACATGACCTCGTCCATAGTTTGACGCTTGCATGAAGGGATAAAAAGTGGGTTGTCTCCACACTTCGCCATCTTTCACTGTCATAATAGGAGCAATAACATTAACTAATTGAGCTAAACAAGCTATTTTGACTCGGTCAGAATTGTTAAGTAATGTAATTAATCCGCAACCTACTAATAAAGCGTCTTCAAAATTATAAATATCCTCTAATAATGGAGGCGCAATATCCCATGGTTCACGTTTTGAATCAGCTTCTTTTGAATGGTACCAAACATTCCATTCATCAAAGGAAAGATTGATTGTTTTATCCGAACCTTTTTTAGCTTTTACAGCATCACAAATAGCAGCCACATCTTTTATAAAGCTATCCATCTGCATAGATTTTGCCAAATAGTTAGGTAAATCATTTTCAAAATTCTCCCAATACAAGTGAAGTGAAAGATAATCAATGTGGTCGTACGCATGATCTAAAACAGTGTATTCCCATTCTCCAAAGGTCGGCATTTTATTTGAAGAACTCCCACATAAAACCAATTCAATGGAATCATCGACCAATTTCATAGCTTTGGCTGTTTCTTGAGCCAATCTTCCATATTCATCTGCCGTCTTTGCACCGATTTGCCAAGGTCCATCCATTTCGTTTCCAAGACACCATGTTTGAATATTAAATGGTTCTTCAGCTCCATTTTCCTTACGCAGGTCGCTCCAATATGTACCGCCTGGGTGATTTGAGTACTCTAGTAAGTTACAAGCAGCTTCTACCCCTCTAGTTCCCAAATTTACTGCCATATTTACTTCGGTATTAGCTTGTTTGGCCCAGTCAACAAATTCATGAAGTCCCACTTCATTTGTTTCTACTGATCGCCAAGCTAAGTCTAAACGTTTCGGACGATTTTCTCTCGGTCCAATCCCATCTTCCCATTTATACCCGGAAACAAAGTTCCCTCCAGGATAACGCACAAGTGGTACGTTCAACTCACTAACAGCTTCTATCACATCTTCTCTAAAACCTAGTTCATTTGCCGTTGGATGATCCGGCTCATATATCCCTTCATAGACAGCTCTTCCAAGATGCTCAATAAAAGAACCATATATCCGATCATCTATTTCAGAAACCAATCGATCCTTATTAACTTTTACATTTGCTCTCATTGTAAATCCTCCTTAATTTGTACGTACCTTTAAAAATAATATACCATTACTCTAAATAACTAACAAGCGTTTTCACAAAAACTTAAATATAGTTTTGTAAAACGCTTGTTCAATTGAGCTATTTAATTTACTTTCTTCATATATAAAGGCGTTGTCCTTATGTCATTTACACCGCAGCCCGGTTCATTTGGTCTTTCATAGTAAGTATCTTTACTTGATGGATAGACCTTAAGCTCTAAAGTTTCAGGGTAATCAAAGGTTTTTAAAGAAATAGTCCAGTCTTTTCCAGTTGTAAACCAGTCAGCCAGCAGCTTTCCTTTATCATCATATAATTCCGCTCGATCCCCTATAAAGTCGATTTTTAATAATACATCAGAAGAATCTTTTGAATGACTATAGGCAACATTTACTTTATATCTGGTATGACTGTTGTCATTTGAAAAATCTTGATACGTTACTTCAGATTTATTCTTCTCAAAAGTAATTGTTTTACTTGTACGAGTCAATTTCTCGACGAGGCTAACTTCTGTATTAGTTGAAGAGACCATTAAATGCTTCTCTTCTATCCAAAGATCCGCTCCAGAAATGTACAAACAATCATTATAAAAAATCGAATGATTGGCTTCTTTTTCACTTAAGATAATGGTCTTTGGTCTTTTTCCTTTAAAATGAATGTCTGCTTCATTGGGGTTTGGATGATAAAATACCCAATACTTATTTATTATTCCAAGTAGAGATGCATTGCTACTCACTAAAAGATACCCGTTCATTTTTATATTGAATGGTAAGATAGCCGTATCACCATCTTTTAACTTTAATAAAGGAAATGTAACTGTTCGCTCATCTAACTTAACTTCAAATGCCACTTCTTTCTCGGTCATTTGTCTTAGTCGTTGATAATTATTAACAAAGACAAAGCCACTTTGACTTTCTTTATCATAACGGACACTGTAGCGTAAATGTGTTGTGTCTTCAGGGTCGGTAATTGTGTTATCTGGAAAATGCACTTGCGACCTAGCTAGAACCTCTTGAAACTGATTCACGAAAAAGTGCAGCTTTCGTAAGGAACGGTAACTAGCATTGATCATGCCGAACTCTCCTAAAGGGGCTTGAAAATCATAGGATTTTATCGGTACATCTGTATGAGAACCTGTTTTTGTGGACTCTTGAAGGGTAGATAATTTTCCATCTGGGTTCGTACCTCCGTGATACATATAATAACCCAACAGGTTTGCGCCCGACCCTAGTTTCACTAAAGCCTGTACCTCGGTGTCTTTAGAAGATACAACAGGTCTGCGTAATTTGGTCACTTGAAGTCCTCCACCCAGTTCACCTGTTAAATAAGGATACTGTTCAATATTGAAGTTGAACGCTTCAATTTTCAGTTCTTCCTTTTTAAAATCACTAGCAATTAAAGGATCATCATATACAGGTGAAAATAAAAAGTTTTCACTAGCTGGTAATTCCTCTAAGCTATTACTCCATGGCGCATCAACATAGCCTCCGAATACCGGGAGCATTTCTTCATCCACTACTACAGCTCCACCCCAAGCCGTGGCTGTATAAAAAGGAACATCAAAA
>NZ_BAAACW010000014.1:0-11785 GCF_039521845.1 Alkalibacterium iburiense | reverse complement strand
ATGACCATATTCATTTTCAATCTGGATACCTATAATAGGGCCGCCATCTTTATAAAACAGACCCTCTACTTCTTTATAAATATGCTTAAAATAATTGTCTACCTGTTTCAAGTACTCTGAACCATTGGATCGTAATTCATACCCTCCGTTTTGAAGCCAATCTGGAAAGCCACCATTCCGTACTTCCCCGTGAGCCCAAGGTCCAATTCTTAAAAAGAAATAAAGCTCTTGTTCCTGGCATAATTCTATGAACTGCCTTAGATTTCTTTGGCCACTAAAATCCCATTGGTCTTTTATTTCTTCATGATGAATCCATATGACATAGCTAGCAACTATACTAATGCCGCCAGATTTTATTTTAGCCAGTTCACGCTTCCATTCTCTCTGGTCAAACCTTGAATAGTGAAATTCTCCCATTACCGGATACCAGGGCTTTTGATTTTTTTCGAAGTAGTGAGTATTAATACTCAATTCTTCTTGTCCATTCCTCCCTTCAAAGGGCAAGGGTTTAATTAACTTACTAGTGGGTTCTATATTTATAATCGTTTGAGTCAAATCTGAGTCTCCTTTTAGGCTTTTTTATCAAGAATTTCTATAACGATTGGGTGTGAAGCCAGTGTGTTTTTTAAACAAACGATAAAAGTAACTAATATTATCGTATCCAACTAAATTAGCTACCTCTTCAACTGAGTTGCTTTTATACTTTAATATTTTTTTCGCTTCATCGATTCTTTTTTCCTGTACTAAATCTTTAAAGGTTTTTCCGGAACTTTGTTTAATTAATTTACTTAAATTATAAGTAGCCATATTCAATTTATCTGCTAGTTCATTAAGAGATGCACTAGGATAGAAATCACTTATATAATTGATTATTTCATTCATCCGTCGATAGTCATAATTCACTTCTTTAGATTCTAGTAAATGTGTGTGCTTCATTAGTTCAACAAAGAGAAGACCCATAGTAAATTTCATTTTTATTTCAGTCAGTAAATTTTTGTCCATCATTTCCAAAATCATTTGTTCCATCAGCTTCTGAATCGATTCGACTGAAGATACTTTAAAGTATAGATAACTGCCATCTTTATTATTGTCAAATAGACTTTGGAAAAGGAATTTATTTATCATTTCCCCAGTAATTTCTTTTTCCAGCTCTTGGAAAATATAATCAAAAAATGAGGGGTTGATAATGAAATTGATTATGATGTCTTCTTCCCCACATTTTTCTAAAGAATGCTCAATGTGTTGGTTCAAAAACAGCATTTCTCCCTTTTTAAGAACAATTTCCTCATTCCCTATTTTTTGCTTAAGTTGACCATTGAAAACATAATTAAGTTCGATATAATCATGCTTATGCATTGGAAACTTAATGAATCGGGGATGCTTTCGCGTAATAATTAAATTGTCATCTTTCAAAAATTTAGAACTTTCAATAACAAATTCTTGTTGGGTCGTGTAATAAGCTTTGACTATGTCTTTTTGTGAGGCATTGATAATACTTTTTTCTTCATCATTATATTTTTTCAACTTCTTTAATAGTGCATCCATTTGTTAACAGCCACCTCTTAGATTTAACTAATCACTTTTAATACTTTTATCTTATCTATTAAGCCTGATTCCAACTTTATTCTATCATACTTATTAGCTAATGTATTAGTTACTTCTAATTGGATTTCTGAATTCAGCATGTCTTCTTTAGTTAGAGTAAAGCAATAAGGAGCCCAGAACTTCGTATCACTTTCTTTTCCATCTATAATTAGTGTGACAAACTCCTTTACTCGTCCTAAATCCAATAAATAGTGATTATCTGATAAATCATCTGTATTATGGAATGCTAACGTATATTGTATTGAACCGGAATAAAAGGCTAATTCTTCTGTTTCTGTCCACGATCCAAAATCGGATAGCGGCTGGTCAGTATGCTTGATTGAAACATCAACTGACGTTTCTTCTGTACGGTTTGATTCATATACTTCTTCGGACTCTTCAACAGACGGCTTAATGAAAACTAACTGGTTAGCCTGAATAGTGAATTCTGATTGAGAGCCGACTAACTTGTAATGATTTATTGTCCCTTCCCAAGGGTCCCAAATCTCAAAACTGTTTATGTTAGAGTTGAATGTCACTTCTAAGTTTTCTGAAGAAAAGCCTTCATTTGATAGTGCGTAAAACTCTGTCCCCTCTTTTTTAAAGTGTGACAATCTGATATTCGACAGGTTCTCTCCCTTAAATTGAATATCTGCAGTATATCTGTCTTTTAACTTTTCTAATAGACTGTCACTTATTTCGTTATTATAAATAATTAATTGACCACCGGCCGCTTCAAATTCCTTAAGCTTATCCTTTATTAAATCTATTTTTAAATACGTCTCTGGAATAAGGACGGTATCATAAGCTTGTTTATTTATTTCAATAAATGATGAGTGAATCGTCACTTTATTGTCAAACACATAATCATCTAGTAAATAGTTAAACTCTATCTGATTTTCATACAGTGTATCTAAGCCTTGGTGAGGCATAAAATCGGCTTGAGCGATAATGCAGATGTTCGTTTGGTTGACAACATCACTAAACATATAACTGCAGCGCTTAATGAACTGCGAGAAATAATGGTACTTATCCCACCATAGGTTATTCAACCCTACATCAGGTGCGCGCTCATGTTTTCTTTCTCCTCTAATCGAATAAAAAAAGGCATGAGGAATGATCATATTGACTCCTCTAATAAATAGCCAGTTTAAATACCATTTCATGTCAGTTGGAGATAAGGACCATTGAATCCCATCTTTTCCACAGCAGCCGAACACTTCATTAGAGTTTCTACCGATCCCCTTGTGTCTGGCAGCATCAGATGAACATTTAGCAAGAGTAGAATGAGTGCCAGTGACATTTAATTTATTCTCTGGCGCTACCCATCTCCATACAGTATCCTGACCAGGAATTTGAAAATGTTCCTGAAGGCCTAAATCATCACTTCCATGAGGATGGCCAGTTAAGAAAATATTATGTTCTTTGCACCAATTAGAAATCGGCTGGTAATAGTTTTCACTTAATAAATCCGTGACACATTTAGCATACTTCTGATTGAGTAGGCTGTCTTTTTCTTCTAAAGTAGCTAATGCAATATCTTTCAGATCAAAGCCTTCCTCTGATAATTTCTTGTAAAGCTCATCATTAAAAGGAAGCATGTTTTTTTGAGCATTTCTTCCAAGTATATCCGGCTCATCAGTAAAGAAACCCACTATAGTAGATCCGAAAAACTCTTTTAAATTCTCATAATAACTCTCATGTGTCAGTAGCATAAAGTATTTAATCGCTTTTTTGTTTAATAAATCGACCGATGCCGGTGCATTTTCTTCTCCATCATCTTCGCCGTAATGAATCCCTCTAATCGTCCCTTTACTATCTTCATGAACAAGATAGTAAAGATTATTACCAGAGTGTCCTTGGTATTCTTCTATGATTTTCCCATCTTTAATAAGATACTTAAAAATAATTTCTTGAAACCCTTCATTATCTTGCTTAAATTCTTCTGCTTTTATACTATAAATTCCTCTAGAGGCATATTCAGGATGCTTTTCTACAACCTGCCCATTCGCTGAACCGGAGGGATACATTCCTTCATCATATAAAATAACCCTCATGCCTAACTTTTCAGCTTCTTTTACAGCCACCTTGACATAATGAAAAAACTTTTCACCTAGGTAAACGATATCTTTGGGGATACCTATTCTGGGATGTAAAACAAAACCGTTAACACCTTTATCATTCATTTCCTTTATTTGCCTTTTAATTTCACCTTCATCCAGCTCATCATTCCAGAACCAAAAAGGATAAGGCGTATACTCTTTGTCGGGAGATTTAAACTTTCCTTCCATTATTTCACCACCGCATATTATTGAGCTAAAATAAAGATCTCAAGAATACGTTCATTTCTTAAGATCTTTATTTGTGCATTATTTATTTTTAATATCAACTAAATCTTTAATTTGAATAGGTCTTCCAGAAGCGATTGATTTGTTAGCTGCAATCCCAGTCAATATCGACAAAGCTCCATCCATATGACCAGCAGCTCTATTTAAAGGATCTTCTTTAGGTTCTCCAAAAATGTCTTCTAGCAGGGCAGGGTCTCCTCCACCATGTCCACCAGATTCCATTTTTATTGGTACTTCATAAGGTTCTTCAAATAATGGGAACACCATTAATGAAAAATCTTCTAAAGCTCCTTCATTTTCTTTCTTACCTCCAGAATTTATATAAGAATTCTCGACAACTTTCAGTTCAATTCTTCCTTTGTCCCCATTTAAGACAACATTAAAACCTTCCCAAGGCATATAGGCATTTAATGAATACGTTAAAATTGTCCCTCTGTTGTATTTGACTAATGCGCCTAACGTATCTTCAATCGATATTTCATCTGAAAACACATTTCGGTCTCTAATATACCCGCTATCAGCTTCAGCATTTAAATAAAGCTCTCTTAACTCTTCAGTTGATGTAAGATCAATAGCGAAAGGATCATCCTCTATATGTCCACTTTCGTAGTATCGAGGGTAACGGGACTTGACGCCTCTTTTGTCGGCATTGGCTCTTCCATAAAAGTTTAAATCACCATAGGCAAACACTTCTTTTGGTGTAGAATTAATCCAAAAGTTAACTAAATCAAAGTGGTGAGTCGATTTATGAACGAACAATCCCCCACTATTCAACTTGTTTCGATGCCATCTTCTAAAGTAATCAGCTCCATGCTTTGTATTTAGAAGCCATTCAAAGTGAATGGAGTGAACATTTCCAATCACACCAGAACTGACTAATTCTTTTACTTTACTATTATGCGGAGCATATCTGTAGTTGAAAGTGACAGTCAATTTCTGTCCTGTTTTTTCCTGACAATCTAAAATAGCCTGAGTTTTTTCGGCATCGATAGTCATTGGTTTTTCTGTAATAACATCATACCCTTTTTCCATCGAAGTAATGATATAGTGATCATGAGTTCTGTCTACACTAGTCACTATAACCGCATCAGGTTTTAATTCATCAAGCATATCTGTGAACTGATTTTCGAAATAAGTTGGAACGGGTTTTTCATAGTCATAGGTTTGTGTTAACTTTTTATTCACAAAGTCCATTCTCGTCTGAGAAATATCACATACACCAACAATCTCACTTGTTTCACTATAAGTGGAAGCAATCGATTCGTAGAAAAATCGTGCTCTTCCACCTACGCCTACTTGTACATATCTTTTCTTCATCTAATTACACCTTCATTATAGTATTGGAGAATGCTTAATTTAAAAGAACCGGGTTCTTTCATGATAATGTTTTTACTATACACTTAAATCATAATCAATATAAGCGACAGTAGTAGCTAGGAATTCTTCTAAGCCATGACGCCCATCTGCTCCACCAATACCTGATTTTTTCCAACCAGCATGGAAACCTTGGATAGATTCGAAGCTTTCTCTATTGACATAGACTTCTCCAGCATCCATGTTATTGATGAATTTCATCATAACATTAGTATTATTTGTAAAGATGGCTGAAGTTAATCCAAATTCAGAATCATTAGCTAATTCTAACGCTTCATCTAACGTTTTAAATGTACCTATAGGCAAAACTGGTCCAAAGATTTCATTTTGCATAATATCCATGTCATTTTTAGTATCAACGATAACAGTCGGTTCAAAGAAGTAGCCATCGCCTTTTCCTTTGTTTCCTCCAGTTAAGACGCGAGCGCCTTCTTTTTTAGCCGTTTCAACTTTTTCCATAACTGAGTTTAATCCAGATTCAGTAATAAGAGGA
Source organism: Alkalibacterium iburiense (assembly GCF_039521845.1). Lineage (NCBI taxonomy): Bacteria > Bacillati > Bacillota > Bacilli > Lactobacillales > Carnobacteriaceae > Alkalibacterium > Alkalibacterium iburiense. The sequence continues at coordinate 5,986 of NZ_BAAACW010000014.1, read as the reverse complement.
CCCATTCCTACGGAATCATCACTTAAAGGATCACCATAAGTCACTTGACTCATTGCTTGTTTAATTTTTTCATAGAATTCTTCTTTAATATCTTCATGAACGTACACACGCTCTGTACAGTTACATACTTGACCAGAGTTAATCACGCGAGAATCGACAATAGATTTAACAGTCAAGTCTAAATCAGCATCTTTCCATACGACTGATGGCGCTTTTCCGCCTAATTCTAAGTTCACTTTAGTAATATTTTTAGCTGCAGCCTCCATAACTGATTGTCCTGCAGGAACAGAACCTGTAATGGACACCATGTCTACTTTAGAACTAGAAGCCATTTTGCTTCCTAATGTTCTATCACCTGTTACGATGTTAACGACACCTTTAGGCAAGTTAATATGCTCTAATAGTTGAGCAAAGACTAAGGCATTGTTAGGTGAACTGCTTGATGGTTTTACAACTACTGTATTTCCTGTTAACAATGCTGGAGCTACTTTACGTGCGATTAAGAAGAAAGGATAGTTCCAAGGTAAGATACCTGCAACCACACCTAATGGTTTTTTGAAAATTAAGATATTTTCGTTTGGACGGTCGCTAGGAATGATTTCTCCTTCATACTTGCGAGCCCAACCAGCATAATACTTAAAGTATTCAGCTGTCGCTTCTACCTCTCCAATTGCCTGTGCAGTCACTTTTCCTACTTCTTCTGAAATAATACGAGCAAACTCTTCTTTATGTTCAAGTATCAAGGCAGAAATTTTATATAAGTATTCTGCTCTTTCAGCTGATGGGACGTTCTTCCACTCTTTTTGAGCACGAGTGGCTGCATCCAACGCTCTCTCTAAATCTTCATCTGAAGCTTTTGGTACTTGGTTTATCACCTTAGCATTTGAAGGATTGACATTATCCGATGTTTCTTTGTTACTTGCGTCTACAAATTCGCCATCGATATACATTTTATATTGGTCTAGAACTAAATCCATTATTCCCTCTCCCTTATAAAGATTTTTCTTACTATATTTAGTATACGTTTTCATAAGTGTTTTATTAATATCTTAAGTTGTCAAAATACTGTCTTAAATTGCCTAAGTTTTATCCTTTTACAGAACCAATCATAATACCTTTAGCGAAGTGTTTCTGTAAAAACGGATATATCATCATAATAGGGGCAGTTGCAATCACAATGACTGCTAACTTCATACCTTCTGCTGGTGGAATATAATTAGGATCTAATTCGCCAAGTGAATGTGGATCACTAGCTATTGTTACTTGACGAAGTATCAACTGTAATGTCCATCTAGAACTATCATGCATATATAAAAGTGGTCCCATGAAATCATTCCAAATTGCAACTGCAAAAAATAGTGTGAAAGTTGCTATCAGAGGTTTTGATAATGGAAGAACTATTTTCCAAAAGATCTGTAATTCAGAAGCTCCATCAATCTTTGCGGATTCTTCTAATTCTTTGGAGAAATGTTGAAAGAAGTTTTTAACTATAATTAAATTGAAAGGATTAATTGCTCCTGGTAAAATTAATGCCCAATAAGAATTAACTAGCCCTAATGATTGAACAATTAAATAAGTAGGTATCATACCCCCACTAAAAAGCATAGCAAAAACAACTATATTCATTAATATTTTGTTACCTTTTAAATCTCTTTTCGACAATGGATATGCCATAGTAAAAGTGAAAAAGAGATGAGTCAGCGTACCGACTATTGTTACTCCTATCGTGATAATTATACTCCTAACAAAAGCACTCGAAGAAAATATATGTCTGTATGCATTTAACGTAAATGTTTCAGGCCATATAAAGAACGCTCGCCTAGCTAACTCTGCTTCAGTGGCAAAAGATCCTGCTACTACATATAAAAATGGTAGAATTGTAGTGGCAGCAAAAATCAGAAGAAAGAGTATATTAATAAAATCAAATACTTTTCCAGGTTTCGTATTGTGTAATTTGTGAATTGATGCACTCGTACTCATGAATTTCTCTCCTTTCTTAGAATAAACCGCTATCTTTATCTACTCTTTTTGCTATAAAATCTGTAGTCAATATTAGTATAATACCTACTAGAGATCTAAATAAACCGATGGCTGTACTGTATGAATGAGCTCCTTGAGTAATTCCAATAGTATAAACATAGGTATCAAATACATCTGCTACTGACCTGTTTAAAGAGTTCGTCATTAAGAATATCTGATCAAAACCAGTGTTTAAAATTGAGCCCATACTTAAAATTAACATTATTACAATTGTGGGTCTAATGGCTGGTAATGTAACGTGCCAAATCCTTCTAAAACGACCAGCTCCGTCTATAATTGCTGCTTCATATTGCTCGGGCGATACTCTAGATAATGCTGCTAAGAATATTATAGTTCCCCATCCTGCCCCTTTCCAAACTTGTTGAAGTATGATCATGGGTCGAAATAATTCAGGATTCGCTAAAAAATTAAGTGTATTACCTGTCAGTGAAGTATATAAATCACTGATAACGCCACCATTTATTGAGAATAAAAGATGGGTAAGTCCCACTACAATTGTCCACGATAAAAAGTGAGGTATATATATACAGGTTTGTATAAATCTTTTATATAACGAACTACGCAATTCATTTAATAAAACGGCTAATAGTATTGGAATCGGGAAAGATACAGAAATCCCTAAAAATGCTATTATTAAAGTGTTGCTAAGTAACCTGACAAAATCAGGACTATCGAAAAACTGACGAAAATGTTCAAGCCCCACCCATTGGCTACCATTAATGCCTAAAAATGGAACATAGTTCTTGAAAGCGATAATTACCCCATACATAGGTGCATATCTAAATAAAGCAAAATAAATTATCCCAGGCAATAATAATAAATATAAATACTTATATTTCCAAAAATACTTGAATAAATTTGAAAATCTTGATTCTGTTTCCTTTATATCATTTAACTTTTCCTTTGCTGTTAGTGTTTTTGTCAATTCGTTTTGTGTTTCTGCTTTATTGTCCATTATTTCACCCTTTCACTAAATATATCTATAATTTATTATTTTGTCATTCAATATTGAAGCCCTATTTCCCCCTTTAAAATATTGTTTGCGCTTTCAATATCTTAACTTTAAAAAATATATTAGGATTTTTCAATTGAAGATTTTTGCTATAATGTTTTATTTTAAACCCTTAGAATATTAACGTGTTGTAAATATTCTTGAGTTTTGTTGCAATTTTGTACTATTCTCACTCGTTAGTCCTCAAGTAGAATTGCTATTAATAATTTACTTTAGTATTATTCTCCGTTAGTTTAAAGGAGAAATAAACTTTCCCCTTTAATACTAACAGATCTTTATTGTTTTTAAATCTCATTACTTTTGTGTTTTTTCCTATATTGTCCAGGGGTTAAACCCTGATTCTTTTTAAATATTCTATTGAAATAGCTATTTTTATATCCAACATCTTCAGCTATTTCACGAATTTTCTTATTAGTATTTATCAGTAATTTCTTTGATTGTTCCAATCTATAAGTTGTTAAATAATCTATAAAATTAGTACCTATAATTTGTTTAAACCATTTACTTAGGGTGTAGGTATTAATGTTTAACTTATCTGCACATTCTTCTAAATAAATATCATACATGTAACTAGAGTGTATATAATTCACAGCTTCATTTACAATGTACTCTTTTTCTGAAAGTTCTTTTTCTTCTCTGGAAATTATATAAGGTGTAATAATTTCTTCATAAAGAAATTTAATAGTTTCCTGAACATTTATATTATAAATTAACTTTTTGTAGAAATTATTATCTTCATAAATATCAAAAGGGTTATTGCCATCTTTTATAATTTTCCTTTGTATACTCCCATATAGTTGAACAAGCGAGAATTGAATTATATTACCAGATTTGCCATCGAGATATTCTTTAAATTCCTCAAGTAAATCGTTTATTATTTTATAATTTCCTAGTCCAATGTTTTCCATAATTTTATTTTCAATATTAAATGGATAGTTAAAATCATCATTTGTCTTAAGTTTATTGTCTTTTGGCAGCACAATAACATTATCCGTTTTTTGCTCTAGTGAACTCTTTTTAACTCTAATTTGTTCAACTATCTCATTGAGATAATACAAACTGTTAAAAGGTCTGCTCACAATAACTGAGTAATTAATACTATCACGATTACTTGTAGTTTTATCAAGAATATGTAAAATATCTTCTAAACTAATTTTTTCATTGTCAAAGCTAATCACAATACCTGAATGCTCTGGCGTATAGTTGATCCAAAAATTATTTTCAGGAAAATATTCTTCAAATAATTTTTCCAATTGCTTTTTTTCATTGAGCTCTTTAAATTGAATGTCAATATAGTAATAACTTTGTCCTTTAAAGAAATAACTAAACTCTTCATATTCTTCTAATAGTTTATCATTGTAGTCTTGAAATCTTCCCTCTACCAATTGATATAAAATACTACTAATTAATTTTTTATTAGTTATATTAATATCTTTTTCTAAGCCTTTTTTTTCATTTCTTAAATCCTGTAGGTTCTGAATCGTTAATTCTATGGAGCTATAATAATTTCCAGCTTTACCGTTAATATTTTCTGTTATATTGCTTAGAGGCTTTAAAATAAATTGTAATGTGAAATTCGCTAATATCATCGATAAAAGTATACCAATCAAACTTACAATTATTATAACTATTGATACATTTCTAACTGGCTCAGTAATTATAGAAACAGGTACAGCAGAAATATACGTCCAACTATTATTTACCCGATCCATTGAACCAGTGATAACCGAGTAGTTTTCTCTATCGATACTTTCAATTACTTGAGAATCAATTAAATTGTTTTTATCTCCTTTTTCTAAAATTCCTGTTAGCTCTGGATTAGTATTGTTATTAGAAGAGAGCACTATACCATTTTCATTATCTATTAAATACGAATAACCTGTATCAAAAGGATTTAGTCCATCCACCATTTGAGAGATAGTATTTAAGTTCAGTTCTACTACAAAAGAAGACATACTTTCATCATACACATTAAAAAACGATGGAACATTTCTCACTAAGACAATATCTGCTATGTGACTTTCATTTGATTCATTTAAAGTATTTATTCCCCAGTAGAAATCACCAATTTCGATGAAATTACGATAATATGTCACTAAATCTTCGCTAACCCTTCTTAAATTAGGATTAAAAACTAATGGACTATCAGAATCTAGAAAAAAATGAATTCTTTCGATTAAATTTGAACTATTCTGCTTAGACAAAAGCACATCTCTTAATTGTTCTGCGATATAAAAATCTTCATTGAAATCAATGTTTGCATAGTCTCTCGTGAAGAATGATTGGTGACTTGTATTATTTAAACTTAATTCTAAAGCCTGAAATTCTTGATCAATAAAATCTATTTGCGATTGAACCTGTTTTTCATGATTGCTAATCATTTCATTAGTCATTTGATCTACAACGATAAAATAAATTGTTAATCCAATAAGTAAACTAGGTATTGATACAATTAATAATATCGGTGCAATTTTTATTTTTGATAAACCACTTATAAATGAAGCTAGTTTATAATTTATATTCTTTATTTTATTTTTGACAATATTCATAAATAGCACCTTCAATTTAAAACTTTTTACTATTGTATTTATAAGTTTATTTAATCACTTTTTTTCTTTTATCTTAGTTATAATTTATATTTAGGCACTAGTGTTGCATTAAATTATTTAACTGTTTCATGACATAAAAAAGTCCTTTATAATGGGGTTGGATGACTTATCCAAGACCAATATAAAGGACTACGACATGGATAAGTATAAAACAAAAATGACCATAAATAAATGGTTTTCGTACATTAATCTTAAAAATCTAAGTGTCAAAGCACAGGAAAACATCCAGGCGTTCAATCGTTACTCTAAAAAGTGGACCTTTAAGAAAGTGATTCGCCTATTTCTTTACGCCATCAACGATGAAACAGACAGTTTACGGCACTTG
>NZ_BAAACW010000013.1:0-8837 GCF_039521845.1 Alkalibacterium iburiense | reverse complement strand
CTGTATACTTTTGAGCATTTCAAGTTGATTAAGTGCTTAAAATTATGGGGTTTTGACACCATAATCATAATATGAACAAGTAAAACGTTATCATTAGGATTTTTTAATGTTTTTTCTAAAAAACGATGGAAATTACAAAACGAATACGATACAATAACATTTGTGAATTAAATGAAAATTTAATAATAGTATTATGATAAACAAGTAACAGAATGCTATTTCATTCAAAGGAGCCGAGTATAATGACAAAACAAGAAATTTTCGATAAGATTCAAGCGATTATAGTTGAACGTTTAGGAGTAGATGAAGAGAAAGTAACGAGAGATACTACTTTTAAAGATGACTTGGGAGCAGATTCATTAGATATTGTTGAGTTAGTCATGGAAATGGAAGATACTTTCGGAGAAGAAATTTCTGATGAAGACGCTGAACAAATCACTACAGTGGGTAAAGCTGTAGACTACATTCATGACACAATGCAGTAAGATTTGAACAAAATGAGTCTGTTATAGATTTATTAGAAAAAAATGATAAAATTCACTTGAAAATTTAACTAATTGTTATAAAATAATAAAAAAGCATTGCTATATAAAGAAATGCAGTGTATAATTCGATTTATATTATTAAGCTTTTGATGAGAATACAATGAAAGTTTAACAATCTTCTCTGAAGAATAATCTTAGAGAAGTAGAGTATAGGAGGTTAAGAAGTGGCCGTTGAACGTAGCTTGTTAGAGGTTAACGACTTAGAAATAGGTTTTAGATTTGGGGATGTCTACCACAACGCAGTAGATGGAGTATCCTTAACATTAAAAAACAATGAAATTTTAGCCATTGTTGGTGAGTCCGGATGTGGGAAGTCCACATTAGCTACATCAATTATGGGATTACACGATCCTAAGAACACTAAAATCAAAGGTGAAGTTTTATATAAAGATTTAAACCTACTCGATTTAAATGAGAAGTTGTATAACCGTATTAGAGGAAACGACATTGGGATGATATTCCAAGATCCATTAGGATCATTAAATCCGCTAATGACTATTTACAAACAAATAGCAGAAGCCTTAGAATATCATACTGATATGAATGATGAACAAATCAGCGCTAGAGTTCTGGAATTGTTAAATCAAGTTGGTATTCCTAGACCTGAACAAATCATGAAATCTTATCCGCATGAATTATCTGGAGGGATGAGACAAAGAGTGGTTATCGCTATTGCTTTAGCCAACAAGCCTCCAGTTATTATCGCAGATGAACCGACGACCGCTCTGGATGTAACGATTCAAGCTCAAATCTTAGACTTGATGAAAGACATTCAAAGAGAAACAGGTTCTGGAATCATTTTAATCACTCATGACTTAGGGGTAGTTGCAGAGACAGCCGATAGAGTGGCAGTTATGTACGCCGGACAGATTGTTGAGGAAGCACCTGTTCATGAATTATTTGCTAATCCGAAACACCCTTATACACGTTCACTATTGAATTCTATTCCTCACGAATTAGAGGGAGAAGACGATGAATTGCACGTTATTCACGGTACAGTTCCTTCGTTACAAAACTTACCAAGAGAAGGATGCCGTTTCGCTCCACGTATACCATGGATTCCTGCTGAAGCTCATGAAGAGAATCCTGTATTACACGAAGTAGCACCAAACCACAAAGTGAGATGTACGTGTTGGAAACATTTCCACTTTGAAGGGGAGGGAAACTAAATGGGGTTTATTGAAGTTAAAGATTTAAAAGTGCATTATCCTATCAGAGGCGGAGTCTTAAACACTATTCAAAGTTATGTTAAAGCAGTGGATGGTATTAACTTGACACTAGAAACAGGTAAGACATACGGACTTGTTGGAGAATCTGGTTCAGGTAAAACAACAATTGGGAAAACAATCATCGGTTTAGAAAAAGCGACTTCTGGTCAAATTTTCTATGAAGGTGAAGAAGTAACCAATAAAGCTAGAAGTAGAAAACAAAAGTATGCGAACTATAACAAAGATGTTCAGATGATCTTTCAAGATGCGACATCATCCATGAACCCTAAAAAGCGTATATTAGATGTTATTGCAGAACCTATGCGTAATTACTTTGACTACACACCAGATGAAATTAAAAGAAAAGTAGTCGAATACTTAGAGATTGTTGGTATGAATGCTGAAGCAATGTATAAATACCCACATGAATTCTCTGGGGGTCAAAGACAAAGAATCGGTGTGGCAAGAGCCGTAGCAAGTGATCCAAAACTGATTATTGCTGATGAACCAACATCTGCTTTAGATTTATCAGTGCAGGCGCAAGTCTTAAACTTTATGAGACGTATTCAGAAAGAATATGATTTAAGTTACTTGTTTATTTCACATGACCTTGGTGTGGTCCAACATATGTCAGATGATATTGCGATTATGCATAGAGGAAGATTTGTTGAACAAGGTTCAAAAGAGAATATCTATAATAATCCGCAACATATCTATACTAAGAGATTGCTTTCTGCCATCCCTGATATGGATCCAACAACAAGAGATGCTCACAAAGTCGAAAGACAGCGTGTCGAGGCAGAATATCTAGCACAAGAAACAAACTATTATGATCCGGACGGTCGAGTGTATGATCTTCAGAAATTTAGTGATGATCACTTAGTCGCATTAAAACCTGAAGGACCAAATGCTTCAATGCAAAATGAGAAGTTGAGAACAGGGGGAAGAAATTAATATGTGGAAAACAATATTTAGACGTTTACTATTAATGATTCCTCAAATCATTATTTTAAGTGTATTAATTTTCATATTAGCTGATTTTATGCCAGGGGATCCTTTTACTGGACTCATTGACCCGGATTTAGATCCTCTACAAATAGAAGCTATGAGAGAGTTTTATGGATTGAATGACCCACTACCTATTAGATATGTCAGATGGGTTGGCGATGCCCTTCAAGGAGAGTTTGGAAGAAGTTTTAATTATCAACAACCTGTAACGGCAGTTATCGCTGGCCGATTAGGGAATACTGTAAGACTATCCTTACTATCTTCTTTATTAACGTATATGATTGCCTTACCATTAGGTATTTTGGCAGGACGCTACAATGAATCTGTATTAGATAAAGCTGTGTTAGTTTACAACTTTGTGAGCTATGCTGTACCTATCTTTGTATTAGCCCTATTAGCTGTTTATATTTTTGGTTATAACTTAGCTTGGTTCCCAGCAAGAGGAAGTATTAGTATTAATGCTAATACTCCAATGGAAAGATTCTGGAGTCAACTTTATCACTTGATACTCCCATCGCTGACTACGGCTGTTTTAGGAACAACATCAATAATTCAATATTTACGTAGTGAAATCATAGATGCTAAAACATCGGACTACGTTAAAACAGCTCGATCAAAAGGTGTGCCGATTCAAAAAGTATATACCAAACATATTTTCCGTAATGCCTCTTTACCTATAGCATCTGGATTTGGATATACCATTGTAGGACTTCTTTCAGGATCAATCTTTATTGAACAAATTTTCAGCTATCGAGGAATGGGTTACCTATTCTTACAATCAATCACTACTAGGGATTACAGTGTTATCTTTGTACTGGTATTGTTCTACGGTATTCTTGGTTTAATCGGCACATTATTATCAGACTTGATTTTAATGGCGGTAGATCCTCGTATCCGTATTGATTAGAGCTGAAAGTTAAAGAAGGGAATGAATAAATAAGATGGCAACAAATCAAGATGCAGATGCAGCAGTATTGTCAGATGATATGGCCGCGTCAGCCCCTCCAATGGGATTTAGAGTTATTGCAAGAGAATTTGCGAGAGATAAATTAGCATTAGGATCATTAATCTTAGTTGTAGTATTACTAGTCACTATTTTCGTATGGTCATTTATAATTGATCAAGACGTCGTACAGACGGTCAGTTTGTTCGATTACTATCTTCCACCCATGTCTATGAGTGAAGATCCGATGCATCAAGGAACAAGATACATTTTAGGAACAGACTCAGCCGGTCGAGATATCTTTGGACTGTTATTAATAGGAGCACGAAATTCCTTACTCCTTGGATGGACGGTTGCAATCGTTTCGAGTGCGATTGGAATTACTATTGGGATTATATCTGCTTATTACGCAGGTTTAGTCGATAATATTATTATGCGTATCATTGATTTTATCATGATTTTACCTCAGTTGATGATTATTATCATTTTCGTAACCATTGTTCCAGACTATAACATTGTCACATTTGCCGGAATATTGATTTTATTCAGCTGGCACGGACAAGCCCGATTCATTAGGGGACGCGCGTTAACAGTTGGAAGACTTGATTTTATCAATGCTTCTAAAACAATGGGAACACCATCGATTGTGATAATGCTTCGAGAAATGATGCCGAATATCAGTTCATTGATTATAGTTAACTTAACATTGAACTTAGCCGGCAGTATTGGCTTAGAAACAGGCTTATCTTTCCTTGGTTTCGGTTTACCAACCGGTACGCCAAGTTTAGGTACATTAGTTTCTTTAGCTACTAATCCAGATATTCTGGAAAATAGAGCATGGGTTTGGCTACCAGCTTCCACACTGATTTTAGTGTTGGTGCTGTGTATAAACTATGTCGGTCGTGCAATTCAACGTGCGGCAGACGCAAAACAGAGATTAGGATAAGAGAAGGGGAGAAAAAACATGTCAAACAAGAAAAAATACAGCATGTTGGCAAGTACTGCTGCGGTAGCATTCATCTTAGCTGCATGTGGTAACGGTGATACTGATACTACAGACACTGGTAACGGAACTGACAATGGTTCAGATAACGGTGAAGAAGTAGTAGATGAAAATGGGGATGCTGCTGATAACGGGGATCAAGCAGCTGATGATGGACCAGCACCAGTAGAATTTGAACAACGCGTAGAAAACGAAGGAGATCCAATTGATGGCGGAACTTTAGCTGTAGGATTTGTTACAGACTCACCATTTACAGGTATCTTCAGTACTGAGTTATATTCCGGTAACCCAGATGCAGTTGTTATGGGTTATATGATGGGAACATTACTTGGATCTGATGAAAACTATCAATACGATGATTCAGGTGCTGCTACAATGGAACTGGATCAAGAAAATAATACTGTAACTATTACTTTACAAGATAATGTTTTATGGCATGATGGTGAGCAAGTAACTGCAGGAGACATCGCATTTGCACACGAAATCATTGGACATCCTGATTACACAGGTGTCCGTTATACATCAAGTTTATCTAACATTGTTGGTATGGAAGACTTTAAAAATGGTGTAGCTGATGAAATTTCAGGTATTACTATTGTTGACGACTTAACTTTAGAAATTGAATACCAAACAGTTGGGGTACAAATGTTACAAGCTGGTGGTGGAATCTGGGCTTATGCGGCACCTCGTCACTATCTAGAGCACATTCCAGTTGGAGAACTAGAATCAGCTCCAGAAATTCGAGAAAGACCAATCGGATTTGGACCATTCATGGTTGAAAACATTGTTCCAGGTGAAGCTGTATCATATGTCAGATTTGATGACTACTACAGAGGTACTCCAAACATTGAAAGAATTGAATTAGAAACTGTACCTACATCAACAGCTGTAGCTGCAATGCAAAATGAACAGTTCGACCTATTTACTGGTATGCCAACAGACCAGTTTGAGAACTATAAAGATCTTCCAGGATATACTGTACTTGGACGACCTGAAAACTCATACACTTATATCGGATTTAAACTAGGTGAATGGCAAGAAGCTCAAACAGACGACGAAGGAAATGTAACAGAACCAGCTCAAGTTGTTCCAAATCCTGATGCTAAAATGGCAGATAAAAACTTGAGACAAGCAATGGGTTACGCGATTGATAACGACGCTGTTGGTGCTCGTTTCTACCAAGGTCTACGTAGCCGTGCAAACTCACCAATCATTCCTAACTTCGGTGGATACTATAATCCTGACGTTGAAGGATATCCATTCGATCAAGAAAAAGCTATTCAGTTACTTGATGACGCTGGATACGAAGACGTGGATGGAGATGGATTCCGTGAAACACCTGAAGGTGAAGAGTTAGTTATTAACTTTGCTTCTATGTCAGGTGGAGACGTTGCTGAACCAATTGCTGAATACTATATGCAATCATGGAGAGCTATTGGTTTAAACGTTCAATTGACAGACGGTCGTCTACTAGAATTTAATACATTCTATGACCGTGTAGAAGCCGATGACCCTGGTATTGATATCTACCAAGGAGCTTGGGGAACAGGTTCTGACCCTACACCAGATGGTTTATATGGACGCTATGCTCCATTTAACTACACTCGTTGGGCAACAGAAGAAAACGATGAGTATATGGAAAAAATGTTAAGTGACCAAGGATTTGACATTGAATGGCGTGAAGGAGTATTCCACGAATGGCAAGAGTACTTCATGGAAGAAGCGCCAGTCATCCCAACTCTATTCCGTAACGAAGTATTCCCAGTTCACGACCGTGTAGGTGCATACGACATCAATATCGGAGTAGACCCAGATACTCCAGGTGCTGGATTGCATACTTTATATCTTACATCTGAAGAAAGATAATAATTAAAATTGAGAATTTATAATACCAAATAGAATGATTTTCGCTCAAAAATCACTCAAAATCGCTCAAAAGAACCCAAGGATTCGTTCTCCTTGGGTTTTTTATTTTGTTTAGTCCGTAAGCGATGAATAGCTAGGTACCTGTGAATAAGGATAACCTCCTGTTAAACTTGAAATATCTTAAGTATGCAGGAGGTTTTTAGTTTGGGAAAGAATAGACAGGATATTGTTCCTGTGACATTGCGGGATAATCAAAACGATCGCCGTACAGTGACGAAGCAGTCGCCACAAAAACTCGTCGCACGAGTAAAAACGAGTCATTCAGAGTTATTTATTTATGAGGAGATTAATGATGGTACACTTAAAACTCTCCTAACGGAGATGGCCAGCTATGAAACTCGTTGATTTTACTCAAGTAGAAAATATTTTTATCGTTTGCGGAAAGACAGACATGCGTCGTCAGATTGATGGATTAGCCGCCACAATCACAGAAGAATATGACATGAATATTTATGATGATGCCCTCTTTCTTTTCTGTGGTGGAAAGAAAGACCGATTTAAGGCTCTCTACTGGGAAGGCGACGGCTTCCTACTTCTATATAAACGACTAGAGAACGGCAAATTGAATTGGCCACGTAACCAGAATGAAGTTCAAAAATTAACTACACAACAGCTGCGTTGGCTGCTTGAAGGACTATCAGTCAACCAAAAAGTTTCCATTAAACCTGCGGTTAAAGGGAGTATAGCCTAAGAAATGAGAGAGAAATTGGTGAAAAAATCACTAACTCTCTCGTTTTTTCTTTCTAATTATAGTAAAATTTAATTACTATTTATATGAGGAGAAGCAGACATGTCTATCAAGAGCGAAAAGCAGTTTGAAATGATTATTGAAAAGTTAAATCAGCTTTTAGAAGAAAACAAGCAACTGAAGACTCTTATCGCTCAAAAAGATGATGAGCTCTCTTTACTGAAAGAACAAAATGAATTCCTAATCCAAAAACTTTATGGCTCAAAGAAGGAAACGTTGAAAGGCGATCCCAATCAAGGGAATCTTTTCAACGATTCCCTTTTTAGCGAACCAGAGCAGACTGGTGACCAAAGCGACGAAGATAAAGTCATTATAACCAAGGTTGTCCGTCGCAAAAAACGTAAAGGCTTAAAAGACCAGCAATTGTCTTCGCTTCCTACTGTTGACCATATTCATGAGATTGAATCTTGTGCATGTCCGACATGTAAAGAAGCAATGAAAGAAGTCAGTACTCAACTGATCCGTCAGGAAGTTAAATTTATTCCGGCAAGAGTTGAAAATCACAGACATTTCCAGAAAACATATGCCTGCGCGAACTGTGAGAAAAGTGGAACGCGGACGCCGTTTGCAAAAGCTGAGATTCCTAGACTTCCTTTAAATAATACAGCTGCCTCTGCGTCACTGATAGCGGAAACCATGTATCAAAAGTTTGAGCAAAAAGTTCCAGCCTACAGACAAGAGTCTTACTGGAAACTACTCGGCTATCCGATACCTCGTCATAACATTACCAACTGGCACATTAAAACGTCACAGTATTATTTTGAAGATCTCGTGGCTGAAATGCGACAAGAACTATTGAACCAAAAGGTTCTTCACGCTGACGAAACGACATTCAAAGTACTGAACGATAAAGAACGACAAAAATCTTATATGTGGTTGTTTAGCACGGGCAAGTATAGTGATCGTGCCATCCATATTTTCAGGTTGGGCCCGTCACGAAGCGGATCTGTTCCCAGAGATTTCTTAGAGGATTATACTGGCTATCTACACAGCGATGGATTCTCAGGGTACAATAATCTTCCGGGTATGACGATGATTGCCTGCCTGGCTCATATCAGACGAAAGTTCTATGAGGCACGTCCAAAAAACTATTCTAGTAAAAGTATAGCTCATAAAGGTGTCACTCTATGTAATGAATTATTTGCCTTGGATAAGTCGTTAAAAAATTTATCAGTCAAGGACCGTTATAATCAGCGCATCGAGATACTTAAGCCGAAACTTGAGGAATTTTTTGACTGGTGTGAATCCTTAACTGCACATGGAAAGCTTCGGACTGCGATCACATACGCAATGAATCAGAAAGAGCGAATGATGAATGTTCTGGAAGACGGGCGTCTTGTACTATCCAACAATCTAGCGGAACGAGGAATCAAGTCTCTCGTCATGGGAAGAAATTATGTGTTGAAACTTGTTATGTGCTCAAATTAAGTTCAATAGTGTTATAACAACATATTTA
>NZ_BAAACW010000012.1:0-6289 GCF_039521845.1 Alkalibacterium iburiense | reverse complement strand
AAAACTTAATCAAAACGCAAATTAATTTGGTAAAATAGCCTCTAAAATCAGAGGTATGAATTATTCAGGAGTAAATAGCATAATTAAATTCTCTGATGGTAATCCTAAGTTAGAAGAAAAATTAATCACAGACTTAATAGAATCTGGTGTAGAAGGTCTTATTCTATTTCCAGCTTCTTCTAAGTATTTTTCATCTAAACTATTGGAACTATCATCTAATAACTTCCCCCTAGTACTTGTCGATAGATTTATGGAAAAGTTTCCAACATGCAATGTTGCTATCGACAATAAAGCCGCATCTAAAATGCTTATAAATCATCTAGTTGAAAATGGCCACAAAAAGATTGGCATAATTACAGCAATAACAGAAATTACTTCGAATGAGGATCGTGTTGAGGGAGCAATTAGAACTATGCTAGAACACAGTTTATCAATTGAACAAGACCGATTGCTCACAGATTTAAAATCCATGGTACCTGGTAAACAGACTCAACCTGCAGAAGATATTGAAAGAATTAAACAATTTTTAGTTCAAAACGAAGATATTACAGCCAT
This sequence comes from Alkalibacterium iburiense, assembly GCF_039521845.1. Classification (NCBI taxonomy): domain Bacteria; kingdom Bacillati; phylum Bacillota; class Bacilli; order Lactobacillales; family Carnobacteriaceae; genus Alkalibacterium; species Alkalibacterium iburiense. The sequence continues at coordinate 5,734 of NZ_BAAACW010000012.1, read as the reverse complement.
ATTCACTGGAGAATATGCAGTAGCAATTTTAGTTGAACAAGCAATAGAAGAATTAGGTAAAAAAGTTTATAAAGATATATCTATTGTATGTTTTGATCATCCTTATATCCCTAAAGTCAATAGACATACTCTACTATTTACTCACGTAGCACAAGATGAAAAGGCAATAGGCGAATTAGCTTTTGATTTACTACTAAGAAAAATGGAAGAACCCGATTTAATTGAAAAAATTATCGTTCCCCATAAATTGATTAAAGGAATGACAGTAAAAGAATTGTCCTAACTTTTATTAAGTTATTGAGTCAGTAATAAAAAAGCATTCTTAAATTCTAACTCAAAAAAGTGAGTCAGAATTAAGAATGCTTTTTCTATATGATAAAATATCTTTTATGCTTTCTGTTTTGCTATTATCAATTAAATTGTTTCTCGTATTGTGGACTGCACTGGAAATAGCACTCTCCTAATAACTTGTTCTCGTATAAGCTGGACAACAGGGCCTGTTAAAAAGGCCAGCATAAGTGTCCCTATTCCTACAGTAGCACCAAAGAAAAAGCCAATAAGTACGGCTAGCACATCAACTGTTACACGTGCCGCAAAGAACGGAATTCTTCCTATACTTGCATCCACTACTATTGTTGTAATAGCATCATATGGAGCAATTCCTAATCCAGATTCCATATACATAGAGATACTGATACAGGCGATAAGAACGGCAACTGTCGTTACAATTAATCTGAAAGACAGCGAAGGAAAGTCAGGCAAAAATGTCACGACGATATGATAAAAGAAGTCAGATACGAATCCGACCATAACCATGTTAACAATGGTTCCTAATCCAATCGTGTGTCTTTTTTTCTTCCAAACTATCGCAAATAAAACGAAGTTGATTAGGAGTTGGTATAAACCGAAAGATAAAGGGAGTGAGGAACTGACCCCTAAGTTCATCGTTGTATAAGGATCCGTTCCTAAATCGCCATAACGTAACAGTGAAATTGAAAAACCCAGCATGAATATACCGACTGCCATAAGTAAGGTATTAATATGTTTTCTCATTTATTTCCTCTATTCTCATATTATTGTTTATATTGCCGACATTATAAGTCGAATAATACGTGACGTCAATGTTTGCTTTCAAAAAGTAATGTGTTTTTCACCATTTTCGACTGTGTTCCTTCTCTTTGTTTAGCTAGAAGGAACACACTATAGTATTAACAACACTTTGTCTTTTTATCCAATGTAAGAGCTAATTGAATAACATTTGAATAAGGGGCAATGTGAGTGGAGCTAGAATAACAACCACAATACCAGTCACAACGATGGATAGCCCTGACATAGCTCCTTGAACATCTCCCAGCTCTATGGCTTTCGTTGTTCCCATAGCATGTGAGGAACTTCCTATTGCTATGCCTTGAGCAACTGGATCATCTATTTTGAACAGTCTGAATACTGTGGGAGCAACCAGTGCCCCAATCACTCCAGTAAAGACAACGACACCAACAGTTAAAGAAATAATTCCCCCTAAGGATTCTGAAACGCCCACTGCGATAGCTGTTGTAATGGACTTTGGAATCAGAGTCGCCACCATATCCTCTTCAAATTGAAACAGCAAAGAAAAACCAAAAATCATCAGCGTATGAAATATAACTCCGGTGAATATACCCGTTAATATGGCATGGTAATATTTTCTCAGGTGTTCAATGTTTTTGTGCAGTTTAATAGCCAAAGCTACCGTTGCTGGAGTGATAAAGAGATTGAAAAACTGACCGCCTATATTGTACGTTTCAAGTGGAATATCCATGAAGACCAGAATCAGTATGATCACGACTATCGAAAAAACAAGAGGTGTAAATAAGGGGTTCGGCCATTTTTTATTTAAAGCCCCTGCTATAAGATATAAGCCAATAGTTAATGTAATCCACATAATGGGACTCAAAAGAAGTAATTCAAACATTTATCTCTCTCCTTTCTTGACGGTTTTTTCTGCTTTAACATCTGTCCGTTTTTTTATCCTTTGAACCACTTTACCGACAAAAACCATCATAAGAATAGTAGTCACGACCATGATAACAAGGAGCTGTAACCATGCATCTGCTAATATATCGAAATTAGAAATTAAGGCGACTCCAGCAGGAACAAAGAATATTCCCATATTATCTGTTAACCATGTTCCAGCTTCTTCTACTTGTTCTACTTTAATCACTCTAAATTGGAGAGCTAAAAAAAGTAAGACCATCCCAATCACACTTCCGGGTATGGCTATATAAGGCAAAATAATAGCTGAAAGCATTTCACCTAAAAACGAAAATAAAAATATCCAAAATAATTGCTTAATAATTTTCAAACCGGCACTTCCTAATCTAATGTTCATTCTGTATTTAATTTCTCAGACTATCCTTGCTATAAAAAAACAACCTACTATATAATAGCATATTGCTTCCTCCAGCTGCATGGAACTATGTTACAAAAATCATGAGACTATTAGCTTATAAAGCCTTTATGAATCCCTTTAAGTCAGTTGCCCTGTTATGTGATGACAATCAAACCAAACGTTCTTTTCAATAAAAAACAGAAGACATGAATCAGTCTTCTGCTTTTCATTCTATTCCATTCGTTTTTAAAGTCAAGACGACTAAATCAGGACGATTATTGATTCGAACAGGAAAGATACTATTTCCCAGTCCTCTACTTACAATCATTTGAGTGCCGTTCTCTTCGTACAAACCACTTGTATATTTGGGGAAGAATCCCTGTGAAGGAGAATATAGTCCCTCAATGAAAGGCAGACGTATTTGTCCTCCGTGAGCATGCCCAGTAAAGGCGATATCAATGGATGTCGACGCGTAAATGTCCATTAATTCTGCGCGATGAGATAATAAAATAGTATAATCCGTTCCACTTTCTTCTATTAAGGTAGCTAGAGTTTCTTCAATGACTTTTTCAGCCGTTCCTGTTTCTTCGATTTCATCCTGAGTTAATAATAGAGGATCTTCCAAACCGACTAAACCGATTGTCTCTCCCTCTTTCTCAAGACTGTCAAAATCATTATCTAAATTTCTAACTCCTATGCTGTCTAATTCTTGACTGAGATCTTCATATTCTCCAGATGCAATTTCGTGATTCCCAGAGACATAGTAAACTGGTGCAATGTCTATCATCTCTTCCACTGCTTGCACAGCGAAGTCCAAATCTGTTCTGTTTCGATCAATTAAATCCCCAGTGATAAGAATGATGTCCGGATCCTGGTCACTTATTTTATCGTGTAGGTCTCCTTTAAAATCTTTTGTGTGCAAGTCGGATACCTGTACAATTGTATAGTCATGAAAGGTTTCTGGAATTCGTTCGTCATTAATTGAATAATAAGAGACTTCTATCGAATTGTTCTGATAGTAGCCATAGAAAGCAAAACCAAACAGTAAAGTAAGTATCAGTAAAAGCGAGAGTTTTTTTGAAATTTTCACATTAAATTACTCCTTTGAAAAGTTGCATGCCTTATACTATACTCTATTTACTTAAATAATGATAGTCCCACCCATCCAGTCAAATCAGTTTTTTTCATACCACTTTTTCTCGATTTTCTGTAAATATAAAGTAAGCGGTGAATAGCTAGGTACCTGTGAGTCCTGGCGGCCTCCTGTTAAACTTAAGATATCTTAAGTACACAGGAGGTTTTTAATATAGAAAAGAACAAACACTCTATCATACCGGTGACTCTGCATGAGGATAAAACTACTCGTGGACACATTGAGAAGCCCCAGCCACAGAAAATAGTGGCACATTTAAGAAATAATCAGACGGAGCTACTTATATACGATGGTATCAAACCGTCGACATTGAGGGTTCTCCTCGCGGAGATGTCATTCAATGAAGCTCGTTGATTTTACTCAAGTAGAGAATATTTTTATCGTGTGTGGAAAGACGGATATGCGCCGTCAAATTGACGGATTAGCTGCGACCATCACAGAAGAATATGATATGGATGTTTTTAAAGAGGCTCTCTTTCTCTTTTGTGGTGGAAAAAAGGATCGATTCAAAGCTCTTTACTGGGAAGGCGACGGCTTCCTTCTCTTATACAAACGTTTAGAGAATGGGAAATTGAATTGGCCGCGTAACCAGAACGAGATTCAAAAGTTAAGTGCGCAACAGCTGCGTTGGCTGCTTGAAGGACTATCTGTCAACCAAAAAGTTTCTATTAAACCTGCGGTTAAAGGAAGTATAGCCTAAGAAATGAGAGAGAAATTGATGAAAAAATCAATGGCTCTCTCGTTTTCTTTTTCTGATTAGTGTACAATTTAAGTACTATTTATGTGAGGAGAAGCAGATATGTCTATTAAGAGCGAAAAACAGTTTGAAGTGATTATTGAAAAGTTAGAACAGCTGTTAGAAGAAAACAAACAACTGAAGACCCTTATCGCTCAAAAAGATGATGAGCTTTCCTTACAGAAAGAACAAATCGAATTCTTAACTCAGAAATTGTACGGTCCAAAGAAGGAAACGTTGAAAGATAATCCCAATCAAGGCAATCTCTTCAATGAGCGCCTTTTTAGCGATCCAGAGCAGACTGGTGACCAAAGCGACGAAGATGAAGTCATTATTACAACAGAACGTCGCCGCAAAAAACGTAAAGGATTAAAAGACAAGCAGTTGTCATCTCTTCCTACTGTTGACCACATTCATGAGCTTGAATCTTGCACGTGTCCAACATGCAAAGAAGAAATGAAAGAAATCAGCACGCAACTCATCCGTCAGGAAGTTAAATTTATCCCGGCGAGAGTTGAAAACCACAGACATTTCCAGAAAACATATGCCTGCGCGAACTGTGAGAAAAGCGGAACGCGCACGCCGTTTGCGAAATCTGAAATCCCCAGACTTCCTTTAAATAATACAGCCGCTTCTGCGTCATTGATAGCGGAAACCATGTATCAAAAATTCGAGCAAAAAGTCCCGGGCTATCGCCAAGAGGCTTATTGGAATCTGCTTGGCTATCCGATCCCTCGACACACCATTGCGAACTGGCACATTAAAACGTCCCAGTATTATTTCGAAGCACTGGTAGCTGTCATGCGACAAGAACTGTTGAACCAGAAGGTTCTACACGCCGACGAAACGACATTCAAAGTACTGAATGACAAAGACCGACAAAAGTCCTATATGTGGTTATTCAGTACCGGCAAATACAGCGAACGTGCCATACATATCTACAAGCTTGGTCCATCACGCAGCGGCTCTGTCCCTAGAGATTTCTTAGAGGAGTACACTGGCTATCTACATAGTGATGGATTCTCCGGGTACAACAACCTTCCAGGGATGACGATGATTGCCTGTCTGGCGCATATCAGACGGAAGTTCTATGATGCCCGTCCAAAGAACTATTCCAGTAAGAGTGTCGCTCATAAGGGAGTCACGCTGTGTAACGAGTTGTTTGCGTTGGATAAGTCCCTCAAGGACTTATCTGTTAGCGAACGGTATGACCAGCGCCTGGAATTAGTGAAGCCGAAGCTTGAAGCCTTTTTTGACTGGTGTGAATCCCTAACTGCGCATGGCAAACTTGGCACAGCGATTAATTATGCGCTGAATCAGAAAGAGCGGATGATGAACGTTCTGAAGGACGGCCGTCTCGTGCTATCCAACAATCTAGCCGAACGTGGCATCAAGTCACTCGTTATGGGAAGAAATTATGTGTTGAAACTTGTTATGTGCTCAAATTAAGTTCAATAGTGTTATAACAACATATTTA
>NZ_BAAACW010000011.1:0-558 GCF_039521845.1 Alkalibacterium iburiense | reverse complement strand
AAGATATCAACACATTTTAAATCAGTGGTTGATTTAGAATAAAGGTTACCGAGGAAAACTTGACGCATACGAATCTCTTACTCTTTTTTATTTAATCTGGGTTTATGATAAACTAGTCTGGAATACAAAGAAAACGGTGATATAAAATGAAAATAGCAATCGTCGGTTTTGGTGTGAGTGGAGCTGCTCTATTAATGTCTCTAAAAACATCAGGCAAATTAGACACTGACTTACACGTTGATATATTTGATCCTAATCATGAACCCGCTGTCGGTTTGGCATATGGAAAAGATAGTAATCATCTTCTCCTCAATGCTTTCCCTACAGCTATGTCTTTAAATCCAGACAATCCCTTGGAGTTTTCGGAATGGTTGGAAAAGAATTATCCAGAGTTTAATGCCACCGTTGATTTGGTGCCTCGTACAGTGTTTGGGGAATACGCCAGCGAGCGGTTGAGTCCATTACTGGAAAAAGAAAACGTGACTCATATAAAAAACAATATGATTGCTTCGCAATCTAAGCCATGACAGAAAAGAGAGAGTATCCTATAATTAACAT
>NZ_BAAACW010000010.1:0-2271 GCF_039521845.1 Alkalibacterium iburiense | reverse complement strand
CTTTTTTGTTTGTTCAAGCTTCTAAGATTTTCGTTGCAATACTATCTACTTTTATATTGCCATAAACAAGTATACAGGAAGAGTTGAGAAAATACATAATATTTTGAGAGTTTGTCTAAATACATTTTTTATAAAGCAGTTTTTTTATAGTTTAAAAATATCTTTATGTACAAAGATTCAAATGTGTACAGAGATGAATAAGACCTTGACAAGCCTTTGTATTATTGATAGTTTATCACTAATCTATAGCAAGTAAGCTTATCTGATAATATGAAAATACGAATATATTTACCTATTATCAAAAAATGCATGAGAGGAAGGAAGCAATATGAATAGGACTATTTATATCATAGAGGACGATACTTTGCTCTTGGATGCTTTGAAAGACAGCCTAAATCAGTGGTCTTATGAAGTGAGATACCCTGATGATTTTTCTAAAGTAATGGATGACTTTATAGCACTTCGTCCTCACTTAGTTATAATTGATATACAGCTTCCTAAATACGATGGTTTTCATTGGTGTAGAGAGATACGCTCTGTATCAAAAGTTCCTATCATTTTTCTCTCATCGAGAGATCACCCGATGGATATGGTGATGGCTATGAATCTTGGAGCAGATGATTATGTTCAGAAACCATTTAATATGGATGTATTACTCGCTAAGATCCAAGCCAATCTCCGACGAACTTACACCTATGAAGAAGTATCGTCTGATGTTATAGAATGGAATAAAGCTGTAATTGATTTAAAAAATGGATCTATTTATAAAGAAGGGAAAACTGTTGAACTAACCAAAAACGAATTTTTGATTCTCTCGGTACTTGTTAAATCCACTAATGAGATTGTTTCGCGTCATGAATTGATGAGAATGCTCTGGGATGATGATCAGTTTATAAATGACAATACACTCACTGCTAATATCACTCGTCTAAGACAAAAGCTCTCTTCTATTGAATTAGACAATGGTATTGTAACGAAAAAAGGGCTAGGGTATATGGCCATCACACTTTAGGAGGGGTCACATTGTTTCTCGCTTATCTGTCTTATAAAAAGAGTTGGATTGGTCTAATAGGGTTGATCCTTATACTAACTAACTCTTTAATTTTATTGGATACGGGTATTTCTGTAGAACCTGATTCACTGATTTATTTAAATGGACTCATTCTAATAATTAGTACTGTTTTTTTTATAGTGCGATACAAAAGAGAAACCTTTTATTATAAATCTTTACTTGCCTCTATAAATGTAATAGATGATGACTGGTTTGAAAGCATTCCGTCTTCTCAAAGTAGATTTCCAGATAAAGTCATCTTTTCACTATTAGAAACCATTCATGAGTATGAGAAAAACAGACGGAATGAAGACCAATCCTCTCAACAAATGGATCAAGCAGGTCTTGCTTCATGGGTTCATGAAATGAAAACACCTCTTACAGCGATGAAAATTATGTTAGATGGTCATCGTTCGAATGAGTTAGCTCAAAAACTGAACGCTCCTTGGTTAAGGATGCACTTGTTACTTGACAAACAACTCTATATTTCTCGCTTACCCAAATTAGATTCAGACTTACTCCCCGAAAAGCAGGTAGTACAAGATATAATGAAAGAAGAGATTCGTGAGTTGTCTACTTGGTTTATGGAAAAAGATATTTCAATAGAGCTAACCGGACACACTACCGCAACTGTGTATACTGATAAAAAATGGTGTGGCTTTATGCTGAGACAAATTTTAACTAATGCGATACAATACAGTCCGAATGGTGGAAATATATTTATTGATATTAGATTACATGAAGATAAATTCGTTTCCTTAATTATTAAAGATGAAGGACTCGGTATTCAAACTCATGATCTTCCTCGCATATTTGATAAAGGCTTTACAGGCGAAAATGGGAGACTTCATCATTCAGCTACTGGAATGGGATTGTATTTAGCTAAAGAAATAAGTAAGAAGTTACAAATTAAACTTGATGTAGAATCTTCCGTAGGTGAAGGCACACGTTTTCTAGTAAGATTTTCTCATGATAATCCATTTGAGAGTATTAGACGATCAGCCGTATAATGTTATTTTTATATTTAAACTTTTAGGTGTTAATGAATCCAAATCAGATTCATTAACACCTTTTTTAATAAAGAATAGATAAGTGACAAAAATATCACATTAGAATTCAAATTATCACCTAAATCAAACGATTAATTGATATAAAAAACAATATGATTGCTTCGCAATCTAAGCCATGACAGAAAAGAGAGAGTATCCTATAATTAACAT
>NZ_BAAACW010000009.1:0-2569 GCF_039521845.1 Alkalibacterium iburiense | reverse complement strand
AGTTCAATATTCTAACTGATCTTTACGGTAAAAGGATAGAACGTCGTTCTTAGGGGTGCGAAACTTGAGTATATTATACAAGATTATCAACGGCTTAAAGAAGAACAATCTTATAAAAATCAAATCGAATGGCAAGCTAATCGTTATATATCAAAATTAAATTACTCTATTCACACAGATGCAATTAAGGAGAAGTTAATTACTCCAAAACTTACAAAGCAACAAGTTCGATTTACTTATGCTAACGAAGCAGATATTTTAAATGTTGCTCTTTATGGTAAAACAGCCAAACAATGGAAAGTAGAAAACCCTGATAAAGAGGGTAACATTAGAGATCATTCAACGATAGAACAACTCTTAATTTTGAATAATCTCCAAAGTATAAATGCGCAATTAATTAATGAAGGCGTTACTCAATCAAAGCGACTTGAAAAATTAAATGAAGTAGCTATTATGCAATCTAAAACATTAATTAACAGTAATCAGAAGGCCTTGAATGATTTAAAAGAATTGCAATAAATTTATTGAGAGAATATTATTTAAATGTATTTTTAAGCCCTACAATCCTGCTTTCGACTGTAGGGCTTCGTTCATTTATTTTATTAATTACTGTTTTGAGTATTTTTCTAAGAGTTTTTTAGCTTCTGATATTCCTTCTTCGCTTAACGTTATGGATTTAGTTTTATAACTTCCAAAAATCAGTTCTTTTTCTTGGAGCTTGTTTAAATCATCGAAGTCATAGCCCTTCCAACTTCTTAAAGAGCTGTACGGCTCTACTTTATCTTCCCAAGAATTCAAATACAACAATAACAAGGTTAGTTCTCTCTTTAAGTTTTCCATACTTACCTCCTATTCTCTGTTTATACTTTTTTGATCAGCACTAAACACGGGTTCCATTCATCCCACAGAGTCGGAAACACTTCTAATTTAGCGAATCCTTGATTTTTATAAAAGGCTATTGTCTGGTCGTATTCTTTGTAATGTCCTTCATCCACTGTTTTCACCTGAATATAGTCATACTTTTCTTTAGCTTCATTTTCTAAAATTTGGAATAAAGATTTGCCCACACCTTTTCTGTGATACCTCTTTTTCACACCCATACAATGGATTTCTGCACAGTCAGCACTCGAGGCAGTTAAAGTAATAAATCCAATGACTTCTTCATCCATTAGTGCTACCCATAACTCCAGCGTTCTAGACTCTTCAATATATTCTTTTGTGCTATCTGGTAACCCAAACCATTCAGGTAAATCATTTAAAACCTCTTGAACAATAGAAGATTTAATATTTGAATCCGATATTTTTTTAATAGCTATATTAGTCATTTCATCCACTTCTCCAGTGTTCTTCAATTATTGAAACCATATACCAAAAAAGGATACTTCTTAAACCGATGAAAGTATCATATTGTAGTAGATCAAAATTCTTCACTCTTTTTTCATTTCTTTTTTCGTCAGTTCCATTCTATCCCTAATATCCTCTTTGTCTTCCAGCCCTTTAACAGTTAACGCTTCGTTCAGTATTTTGAGAGCACGATTAAAGTCTTTATCCGTATCTTCTGCAAAGACACCATAGACATCGGACCAGAATATCCAACCCCATCCCCATGTTGGGTAATCAGTTGTTAGTTCTTGAAATAGTTTTTCTCCTTTTTGAGCTTGTCCTATTTCAAAATAGGTTTGGGCTAAATCAGCTTTCATCGTTTTAGCATTGTCTTCTGACAAGTCAGCCGTTCGTTCTAAGTATTCAGTATAAAATGTTAGTCTATTTTGTAAGAAGTCTTTCTTTTGTCGTGACATGTTAAGTAATTCTTGAGAAAAGTCTGTTGACCAATTATAAATAGTTTGCGTTCCGTCAAAGACCTCATCAAGTTCTTCTATGGTTTCAATTTCATTCTTGTCCATTATGCGCTTAATCTGATTCCAGACTTTCTGCCAAGTCATAATAGCCTACTTATGATTATTTTGACTTAGTAAAGTATATCCCTTTTGCATTTATCTGTCTAATGCTATTTGATTAAATAGTATTTTTTCATATGTCCTTCATTCCTTTCCTTCAATTTTCCCTACTCTATCTTATCATTATTTTATATATGAGCCTTTTAATTTCTATACCCCTTTTTAAGTGCATTCATTAACCTTTATTAAGACTAATCGATTTAAGATGAAAGTTTTTTAATTTTCCTCTTGACTTCCTCTCATGAATAGATTAATGTAAGAGACATCAACTTTTAATGGAGTGGACGACATGCAAATGATTAAGCAGAAAACCACACAATTAAATACTTATTACTTTAACTATTTTAGATCCTGTTTGTAGACACAGAGACATTGTGGATGCAAACAGTCAGTATAAAAACTGGTTTGTATCTATGATGGTTAAAGAAATTTGAGTTGATCAAATTTAACCACGTAGATGAAATAATCTAAGTGGTTAACTCATATCTGATTTTTTTGGGGCACCTATTTAGATTATTAATCTAAGTGGGTGTTTTTTTATATAAAAAACAATATGATTGCTTCGCAATCTAAGCCATGACAGAAAAGAGAGAGTATCCTATAATTAACAT
>NZ_BAAACW010000008.1:0-673 GCF_039521845.1 Alkalibacterium iburiense | reverse complement strand
AAAGAGCGGGCAAAATCGCACTGTTAACAAGGAAAAGTAGTAAACCGGTTAGGTTTTGACACCCTAACCAGATTATAAATATAAAAATTGGGTTTGATAAAGACGGCATGAGAGATAACGTCAAATCGAAGGCCCATTTTTCCTAATTAAGTTCTGAATAAGACTACTGCTTTTTCTTACTTGAACGATAGGACTGGTATACACTAAACCGGAGTCAGCATGAAGAGCATCGTCACTATATGTGTATTCTCCGGTCATGTTTTTAATCTCAAATAGTCGAATGGTGTTATCTATAATCATGAGCGAATCCACTTGAGAAAGAAAACTTCCATCTTTTAGCATGAGATCATTTAACACGGGGACACCAGGAACTAGTTTAGCTACTGCTTTATCAAATTCCTTTTCGCCTTCATATCCTTTGATTTGAGTCCAGTACTCTCTTTTTCTTTCAGTTGTTAGACTGGATCGCCCATTTAATGCTTCTAATACACGAAGTGCAATGGGTTTTGTTCGTTCTTTAATAATCAATTTTCTATCCTCCTAAAAACGTCTTACTATATATACTGTCTATTTATTTTAAAACTCACGAAAAAATATATTTTTATAAAAAACAATATGATTGCTTCGCAATCTAAGCCATGACAGAAAAGAGAGAGTATCCTATAATTAACAT
>NZ_BAAACW010000007.1:34796-35160 GCF_039521845.1 Alkalibacterium iburiense | reverse complement strand
AAGGCTATTTCTTCGTCTCACGAATCAAAAAGAATACGACAGTGCATGTCCAAGCCCATACGGAAGTACCTAAAAACAAAGGAATCATCAGTGATCAGTTGGTTCAATTAGGTGGAAAAACCTACCTTACTGGACTTTTCAGACTAGTCACAGTTGAACGAAAGCATCAACGGCCATTACGCATTGTCACGAATCGCATGGATGTATCCGCTGAAGAAATCAGCCAGATGTATCAATCAAGATGGCAGATTGAACTCTTTTTCAAACATATCAAGCAACACATGACGATTAAGACATTCTTCTCCCAGTCGGAAGAAGGGGTCGAAAATCAACTGATTCTTGCGATGATTGTGTATCTATTGAC
>NZ_BAAACW010000007.1:0-34764 GCF_039521845.1 Alkalibacterium iburiense | reverse complement strand
AGAACCGGATTAAGTGAAAAATAAGACAAAAAGGAAACACCACATGTGAATAACTCAAAAAAATTCTGGAAAAAGTCATCCGCTGCGCCAGCATTTGAGTTTTTTGGAAATTTTAGAGAAAATCACATGTGAGGAATGTAACAAGTAGTAAATACTAGTCCTTTTTAATTTAATGCAACACTAGTGTCCTTTATTATAGTGTGTAAAGACCAGAATGAAGTGAACTATTACTGGAACAAACTTGGCATCATATAGATTAATAGAAGTTCGCCTCAGCATTCATATGAATGGGCTGAGGCCTTTTCGTTTTATGAATTACAGTCATTTACTGAATTGTTATACCTTTCTCTCCCTACAGCAAAAGGTGCAAAAATATATGGATAGCCTATTGCTAAAGCGATAGTGGATGACTATAATTATCTCATTAAACTATATTGAATAATGGAGAAAAGACATGGAAATAACGTATGAATTAGAAAAAGAAGATTACATTTTATTTAATTTATACCACATTGAGCATTCACCTTCTCAGAAAAAATTGCTGTTCATGATGCGTATAGTACTGCCTATTGTTTTCGCGATTCCTATTTATATCTTAGGAACGTCTATTTTTAATCAACCCGGTATTTATTGGATTATTGTGAGCCTATTGTTTGTAGTAGGATGGATGATATACTATCCCAAAGAACAAAAACGGTCGGTTCGAAAGCAGACAGAAAAATTACTGAATGAAGGCGATAATACGTCTCTGTTCGGGAAAAAGAAGTTAGTTGTCGATGAGTTTTCTATCACTATTACAGGTGGCCATTCTACTGAGGTCATAACGGTCGACACTATTCAATCTGTTAAAGTCTATGATGAGATGATTCTTCTTTATAATAGTTCCATCTCAGCTCATATCATTCCCACACGCTTTATGGATGGAGAAACGAAAAAAACATTACTGGCATTTTTTAACAAATAGGTAGAGTGATTCATCAAAACTAGAGGATTATCAGACTATTTGTTTGAGTTAGAAGAGGGTGTACAGTATAAAAAAGAAGAAAGGATTTCTGTGTCTAATCATTTTAGGCTTTTCTTTAAGCGGGTGTGGTTCGAATAATGCTACGGATAATGGTGATTTGACCTCAGAAGAATCAGGCCATGATACGGAACAGAATCAAGATCAGCTGACAACGTTTGAAAAAGACAGTGAGAATTTAATAGGCAACGGTATAGTCCTTCCAGATTATGAGGCAGAAGATGACTTGGATGCCCAATCCTTTCTGGACATTTTATCACAAGCTTTATCTGTTTTAGATATTAAAATGGATACGTCTCTTTATAATCCAAATGCTAACGAGAATGAAGCGATTAAGAATATGATTATGCTAGGCATATACCAAAGCCATTTTATTGAGGGAGAGGAATGGATTAATCACCCTCTAGACTATGGAACAGCTGGATATTGGTTGCTGAAGACTCAAGATACTATACAGGAACGAACAAATAGAGAGCCCCTCGCGACACCGGAGGACCTGATTCAGCGAATCAATGTATCTACAGCCCTTCATTTCTGGACGAAAGAGGATGTAGAAGTGCCTGTCTATGCCTTAGATGAGGTGCTCGAAGAAGACTCTGCTCATGATCAGCCTTTAACCAAGATTCGGGCTTCTGAAATACTCGTGACGGCCTATGAGGAGAGTATCGGAGAGATACCATTAGCTGAAGCACCGAGATTGACCGACACGGATAACCTTTTTGCGCAAAAAGCGGCAGTGGATTTCTACTGGATTGAAAACAATCAATTACATCCAGAAGAAACAGGGGATTGGCATGATTGGGCTTTCCTTTCAGCGAGTACTTATGATCGAAATATTCGAATGGAGCTTGGTTTAGAAGAAACCGTTGTTTCATATGGGGCAGCTTTATCTTCAGTGAGCCGATTACTAAAAGAATATGAAAAAGCCAGTCACGATAAACTAGAAGAGAAACTTGTTCTCAATGAGCGTCCCTATGATTGGCATGTCTATCAGCACGAGACAGGAGACTATTCCGATGTCAACTGCATGCCATCCTGCGTCGAGATGGCTTTGTTATATCAAGGAAAAAAAGAGGTTCCTTCAACTGAATTCCTGCGAAATGAAAACCTGAATAATGGGGAAGGGTGGCAGGATGGTTTAGCCGAAACAGTGATGTTACAGTATGGACTGACATTTGAGACAGATTGGGATGTTGAATTAAACAACATGATGGATTACCTTGAAAATGGGAATATCCTCTATGTGATGCATGGTCAGCCTGAATTAGAAATCGGTCACTCTGTCATAATAAAAGGGTATTGGCAAATAGGAGATAAGGTCCAATTCATCCTTTCCGATCCGGCTGAAAATCTAAACGGACGCTTTGGGTACACAGACTCTTTGAAAGAAGCTGAATCACTTATTTCACTTATCCAGTCACATATTCCAAGGTATTTTATTATTCCAAGCGAACCCACTTCTGGAAACATCTAACCGATTTATTCGCAATGGTGACAGGGAAATGTATAGAGAATAAGAAGAACATGAGAAGTGACAGGAATAAAACGCTCTCTTTAGAATTAAGATTGACACATAATCCGGACTATGCGTATAATGATTATCTGTGTGAATACTTATAACTATAGGAGTGTTTTATTTTGGAAAAAGGAAAAATGGTTACATATACAGAAATAACGGCTAACCCGGCACCGCTTGGGTTAATGGGATTCGGGATGACTACGGTCTTATTAAATATACATAATGCTGGATTCTTTGGTCTTGACGCCATGATTCTAGGCATGGGTATCTTCTTCGGGGGATTAGCTCAAGTTATCGCAGGGATTATGGAATTTAAAAAGAACAACACTTTCGGTACGACAGCATTTACATCTTATGGATTTTTTTGGATGGCTTTAGTCGCTTTGAATATTTTACCTGAGATGGGATATGGAGAACCTGCCAATTCCTTATCGATGGCGGCTTTCCTATTCATGTGGGGATTATTCACCCTGTTTATGTTTATCGGTACTTTACGTATCAATAGAGCCTTACAAGTCGTCTTTGGCACGTTAACCTTATTGTTTTTCTTATTAGCTCTTGGGAATTTTACTGAATCCACTTTAATATTGACCATCGCTGGTTATGAAGGAATTATTTGTGGGTTGTCAGCCATTTATGCAGCCATGGCTCAAGTTTTAAATGAAGTGTACGGAAAAGAAGTTATGCCAATTGGTGTAGTCAAATAAATAGCATATAAAGTCTCGCTAAAAGGCGAGGCTTTTTCTTTAAACAAAAAAGGAGTTGACTCAGTCAACTCCTTTTCAATCTTTTATTCTTTTATAATCTTTTCAATAGCGTCTATCTCGTCTTTAGAAAATTCCAGATTCTGAATTGACTCGACATTTTCAATGATTTGCTGAGGGCGACTGGCACCAATTAAAACAGTAGCGACTGCTTCGTTTTTTAATACCCACGATAAAGCCAGTTGAGATAACTTCTGTCCTCTATCTTTTGCAATCCCATTTAGTTTGTTTAACCGTTCAAGCATGGCCTCATCTAACTCTTTTTCTAACCAGGTATGATCACTCGCTACGCGGGAATCTTCAGGGATACCATTTAAGTATCTATCTGTTAAGAAACCTTGGTATAATGGAGAAAAGACAGCTAAGCCAATGCCATTTTTATGAGAATAGGTATCCAGGCCATCATCTTCTACCCAACGATTGAGCATAGAGTAGGAAGGCTGATTGACAATGAATGGCGTGTGAAGGTCTTCGAAAATACCTTTGATTGCCGCTGTTTGCTTCTGGTTGTAATTAGAAATGCCAACGTACAAGGCTTTTCCTTGTTTTACGGCATGGTCAAGGGCTAGAGCCGTTTCTTCTAAAGGAGTGTCCGGATCAAATACATGATGGTAAAAAATATCAACATAATCTAAATCCATCCGTTTCAAGCTTTGATCTAATGAAGCCGTCAAATATTTACGAGAGCCATGTTTATTTCCATAAGGACCTGGCCACATATCATAACCTGCTTTAGATGAAATAATCAGTTCATCTCTATAGGGTCTTAAACCTTTATCTAATATACGACCAAAATTTTCCTCAGCACTTCCGTTATGCGGATGCCCGTAATTGTTGGCTAAATCAAAATGAGTCACTCCTAAATCAAAAGCTGTCTGAACCATTTCTTCCATATTTGAAAAGACTTCGTTCGCCCCGAAGTTTTTCCATAAACCTAAAGAGACGGCAGGGAGCTTCAATCCACTATTACCGACCCGATTATAAACCATTGTATCGTAACGCTTGTCACTAGGTGTATACATATATAGTCTCCTTTATCTATTTTCTATCTCTATTTTATACTATTTGAAAGCGAAAACACAAACCTTTATATTAAAGACAAACGAATTATGGAGGGGTTAACATGATGAGAGTCTTCATAGCCATAGAACTTTCCAAGGATATAAAAGAGGAATTAAAGCAAACACAAGATAAATTAAGCCCTTTTTGTACAAAGGGACGGTTAACAGATAAAAGCAATTTCCATCTAACGTTACGTTTTATTGGTGAGGTCAATCTAAAGGAATATCATTCTCTAAAAAAGGCAGTTGACACAGTCATGAAGACCCATTACCCATTTTCTCTTCATCTAGACTCTCTCGGATCTTTCAATAAAAGGAACCGACACATTATATGGGCTGGAGTAAGAGGGGAAATGAACAAATTGTATAACCTTTACTATGGATTAGAGGAAGCGTTATTGGAAGAAGGGTTTCCTAAAGAAGAGCGGGAGTATACTCCTCATATTACTTTGGCCCGACAGGTTCAATTAATAGAACCTATTAATGAATTGAATCAGAAAGTGTCAATGAAGTCCTTAGAATTTTCAGTAAAGGATATAGCTGTAATGGAGAGTATAAATAGAAACGGTCAGCTTGTCTATAGACCGGTATACAGAGGAGAGCGTTCAAGTGAGTAAAGGAAAGAAGATAGGGTTAGGGCTAATCATACTAGTGATTGGATTAAGTATGGGGATAATCTTATTTGTTCATGAACGAACCTATACAGCAATGGAAGAAGCTGTCGTGTCACTTGACGATTACAGAGTCCGTCAGGAAGACGATTGGATTGTCATTCAACCTGAAGAAGAAGTAAAAGCCAACCTTGTGTTATATCCAGGTGGTTTTGTAGAATCTGAAGCTTACGTCCCATTAGCGCTGTCTTTAAGTGAAGAAGGAATCAGAGTGATTCTCCCTCATATGCCTTTTCATTTAGCAATATTAGATAGTGATAAGTTCGATTCTATTTATCAAGCCATTGATTCAGACCTTCCTTGGTGGATCGGGGGACATTCACTTGGAGGAACGAGTGCCTTGCTCTATGCAAGTGAGAATGAAAAGGTTATAGAGGGGGCTGTGCTGTTAGCTTCCTATCCAAGCGAGAATACTGATCTTAGCCAATCCCCTCTAACCGTATTATCCATTGATGCGACACATGATACCATTATCAATGAGACCCAATATGAAGAGACACAATCTTTATTGCCTGATGATACGTCGTATGTATCGATAGAAGGAGGGAATCATTCTCAGTTTGGTTATTATGGGTTTCAAGATGGCGATGGAAGAAGTGAAATAACGCGTGAAGAGCAGCATCAACAAGTCGTTGAGGCGATTCTGACTGTACTTGAGACGTCTCCTCAATAAAATATCTTGAGCTCGTTTTTCTTTTTCAGTACACATTGACGACAGTTGACGGATTTGGTAAAGTATGGAAAGTGAAAATGACGATGCTGATTAGGAGTTTATGAAATGACTATAAAAACAGGGTTAAAAACCTTAGCTGTAACGGGAGTTTTATCCATTCTAATAGGGTGTGCTCCCACAAACGATAATGGACCTGAGCAAGAACCGACTGAAACGGAACCGACTAATCAATCGGATGACCCTTTAGATGAGGATTCTCAGACAGACGATTTTAATGAAGACTCATCAAGGGATACAGGTGAAGAGGAAGACGTAGAGGATGACAACGTGACTCTGGACTTGGAAGAAGACATCTTCAATCCTTCAAGTACAGCTGTTTTAGTGAATAAGTCCTATAGTTTAAATGAAGAAGACGCGCCAGACGATTTAGTTTTAGTCGATGTGCCCACCGTGTTAGAGAGCGTGGAAATTAGACAAATGAGACAAGTAGCTGCAGATGCTTTGAAAGAAATGTTTAGTGCAGCGGAAGAAGAAGGAATCATCTTGCATGCTCGATCTGGTTACCGTTCTTACCAGACACAAGTTCAACTTTTTAATAATTATGTTGAAAACCACGGAGAAGAAGCAGCTAACCGATACAGTGCCCGACCAGGAGAGAGTGAGCATCAAACCGGATTAGCGATGGATGTAACAAGTGAAAGCGTAAATTATCAGTTAACAGAAGCGTTCGGTGAGACAGAAGAAGGCATATGGGTAAAAGAAAATGCTCATGACTATGGTTTTATCATCAGATACCCAGAAGGAAAAGAAGCCATTACAGGGTATATTTATGAACCGTGGCATCTGCGTTACTTAGGAAAAGATTTAGCTACAGATGTTCATGAGAGTGGCTTAACGTATGAAGAATATTTAGCGGAAGGCGGTTTAGACATTGAGATCAACGAATAGAAAAAAACGCCGTTCGTCTACATTTAAACGCATTCTCTTATTTCTGGTTATTATTAGTGTGGCTTTAGGGGCTGGTTTCGTCACTTGGCAGTATTTGAGAGGGGAGACTAGTCAGTCAGACGGAGACACGCCGTCTAATGAAGAAACACCCTCTCATGTTGAAACGGAACCAGAAAATCTGGAGGACACACCTGTGGCAGAAGAACCGGATGATGAAGAAGACCCAGAGCCTGAAGAAACATTTATTGATATTCGTATTTCGGCAACGGGTGATGTCATGGGGCATGCCTCTCAGTTAGAGAGTGCTTATGATGCAGAAACGGATACTTATGATTTTACTTCTGTTTTTGAAGACGTGAAACCCGTTATAGAAGAAGCTGATTTAGCTTTAGCCAATCTGGAAACCACTTTAGCCGGACCGTCGAGACCATATATTGGTTACCCGACATTCAATACACCAGATGCCATAGTGGATGGGCTGGAGTATGCCGGATTCGATGCCCTTATAACCGCTAATAACCATAGTTTAGATACACGGGCTGAAGGTTTGAGAAGAACGGTAGAAGTCATTCAAGACAAGGGGCTGAATGCTGTCGGAACATATTCGAGTGCACCTGATTCAAGGGTCTTAATGAAAGATGTCAATGGTATATCCGTTGCTGTCTTGGGCTATACGGAACACTTAAACGGGTTGGAAGCTCAGTATTCAGATGAAGAGTTATTTGCTATGGTTGACATAATAGATGAAGAGCAAATCATTCGAGATATTGAAGAGGCTAAAGCTCTTGACCCAGACCTCATCGTTACTTACATGCATTGGGGAGCAGAATATGTGGAAGAACCAAATGAACTGCAAACTTATTATGCTGAATTACTGACTCGAGAAGGCGTGGATATTATATTAGGTAGCCATCCTCACGTGATTCAACGGGCAGAAATGCTAGAGGTCGATGGAAACGAAGCCTTTGTAGCTTATTCGATGGGGAATTTTATATCCAATCAGAGACGTGAAACCCTAGGTGCTGGCTTTGAACCTACCGAAGATGGCGTCATTATTTCTTTCGACATCCAAAAGAATGAATTAACGGAAGAAACAACCATTGAACAGGTGATATTTACGCCTACTTGGGTGTATAGAAATCGAGAAGATGGATCGGGGACATATACTTACCGTATATTACCAGTGGATCGATATTTGGAAAATCCCGATTTATCAGAAGAATTTAATAATCGTGCGAGAGAGTCTTATGAAAGAACGATGCAACGATTGAATTATGATGCAACTGAAACAGACTAATTATAAGTGTCTTCTCCAGAAAGGATGAGGGCACTTTTTTAGATTGGAAGTTTATGATTAAAGAGGTATAATTTGATAATATGAGTTAAAAATCTATCTAATTATTTCAGGAGGAAGAATGCATGCCGAAAGTCATACTAAGCGCAGACAGTACATGTGATTTAAGTGAAGAGTGGATAGAAAAGTACAAGGTTCAAATCCAGCCCTTACATATCATTCTAGACGGGAAAGATTACAGAGACAGTATTGATATTAAACCCGATGACATATTCAGCACATATGAAAAAGAAGGGAAACTCCCTCAAACGGCTGCTCCAAATATAGCGGAATACATGAATCATTTTAAAAAATGGACGGATAAAGGCTATGAAGTTATTCATATTAGTTTAGGATCTAGCTTATCCTCAGCCTATCAAAACAGCTGCATAGCCGCAGAAGAACTCGGTCATGTTTACCCTATTGACTCCGGTAATTTATCTACAGGAATGGGTCTGCTGGTTATTGAAGCAGGAGATCGGATTGGACAGGGGATGGAGGCGAAAGACATTCGCGATGATATTATCGCCTTAAAAGAAAAAGTGAATACCAGTTTTATCATCGATAAATTAACTTATCTCCATGAAGGAGGACGTTGTACAGCGATAGAAGCGTTCAGCGCCAATCTGTTGAATATCAGACCCAGTATCGAAGTCGATAATGCATCTGGAAAAATGAACGTCGGGAAGAAATATAGAGGGAACACTGCGAAGGTACTTAAGCGATATGGAGCAGACCGTTTATCTAAACATAAAGATACAGTTATCAACAGAATAATTATCACTCATTCAGGAACAGCTCCTGAGAACATTACTCTATTAAAAAATGTGATTGAGGAAACAGCCACTTGTAAAGAAATCCATGTCATGCGTGCAGGCTGTACTATTTCTTCACACTGTGGACCCAATACATTGGGGTTAATGTATTTATCACATTAGACTATCAATGATTAACTCAAGTGAATAGAATTCAGTTTAATAAGTGTTAAAATGATTCTATATAAAAATTATATTTTATGACGTATTGCTTATTCATTAGGGTTTGATATAATAAGGTTACTTAATAATAGTAAAAAATAAACGTGAGGAGGATTGGAATGAAAGTTATTATGGAACATCCCTCTGGTATGGTTAAAGAAGTTAAAAAAGGGTTCTCTTGGACGGTATTCTTTTTTGGTTTATTTGTCCCGTTAATTAGAGGCGATTTAAAATGGGCAGCTATTATGTTTGCTCTCTCATTATTGGCAGGTTCACTCTCATTCGGTTTAGGATCTTTGTTTATAAGCCTTATCTTTTCCTTTATCTATAACAAACTATACATAAAAGAATTGTTGGAAAAGGGATATAGACCAGCACCTGAATTTGAAGTAGCTGTTTCAAGTTACGTTAACAGTTGAGAACTTATTATTTAGAGCAATACATATAGGAAAACAGAGTAGATGCGTCTACTCTGTTTTCATTTTCACTTTACTTTTTGGATAGGTTAGATTAGTATGACAGAAAGAAGTTAAAAGGAGAGCTGGTTATGAGCAATTATATTATTACAAGTAGTTCTACAGCAGATATGCCATTAGAATACTTTGAAAAAAGAAACATTCCATACGTTCCCTTTCATTTTATGATAGATGGAAAAGAATATCCCGATGACTTAGGTCAATCTATATCATTTGAAGATTTCTACCAAAGAATATCTGAAGGATCTATGCCTACGACATCTCAAGTAAATGTGGGCCAGTTTGTAGATTTCTTTACCCCTTTCTTAGAAGAAGGTAAGGATATTCTTCATATTGAGTTTTCATCCGGCTTATCAGGTACGTATAATTCAGCCACAATAGCTAGAGAACAATTATTAGAAGACTTTCCAGACCGAAAGATTGAAGTCGTTGATTCCTTGGCTGCATCCGGTGGATATGGATTATTACTTGACTATGCAGTGGACAAAAAAGAAGCAGGGGCTACACTGGAAGAAGTGAGAGTCTGGGTGGAAGAAAATAAATTAAATGTCAACCACTGGTTCTTCTCTACAGATTTAACTCACTACAAACGTGGGGGACGTATATCTGCAACCTCTGCCTTTTTCGGTGGCATGTTAAATATTGCTCCTCTTTTAAACATGAATGCCAAAGGAGAACTGACACCACGTAAAAAAGTTAGAGGTAAAAAACAAGTGATAAAAGAAATGGTTAAAAAAATGGAAGAGCTCGCCCTTAATGGAACAGAATACGATGGGAAATGCATCATCACTCACTCGGCTGTTTATGATGATGCACTGAAAGTAGCTGATATCATTGAACAAACATTTCCTAATTTGGCTGGTAAAGTTGCAATCAACAGTATTGGAACAGTGATTGGTTCTCATACAGGGCCAGGAACAGTAGCTTTATTTTTCATGGGAGATAAACGAGCGGACTAATTGAATTGAAACACCTTCTTTATTTTAAGAGGGTGTTTTTCTCAATAAAAAGGAGATTCTATAGAAATGACAGCATACGGAGAGTATATTACCCTATTTAACCTGGATCATCTTCTATACATAGGAGGACTCATCGGACTAGGGACGGCTCTTTTTCTAAACAAACAGACAATAAAGGAAAAAAAAGAGACTATATCTACCTTAATCATTCTTTTCAGTATAGGTCAGCAAATTTTATTATACAGCTCTTATTTTTATTTGTTTGATTTTGATTTAGCTGAATCTCTGCCTCTACATATTAGTCGAATTAACTCCCTGCTAGGTATGTGGTATCTCCTAACAAAAAATAAAGCGGTATTTAAAGTACTTTGTTTTTTTGGCCTATATGCCTGGACCAGTTTTTTATACCCGAGTCGCGTTTACGGTGTTTTTCATCCCATAGGTATCAGTTTTTTTGTTAATCATGTCATTACCTTATTGTTGCCTTATTACGGAATGATAGTCTACGGTGAAAGAGTGGAGAAGGGAGACAAGAAAACAGCATTCTTCTGGTTTTTAATCTATTTGGTGACTGCGATAAGTGTCAATCATTTAGTGGATGGGAATTATTTTTATTTAAAACACAAACCTATCTTTGCTTTTTTGCCAGATGCTATCTATATTCCGTTGCTTGTACTCTTTACTTACCTATTTTTCACTTTGGGATATTATTTATATACAAAGATTCAATATGCGTTGGATAAAGAGTCCATTCAATTAAAAAACTCAAAATAAAAGTGTTCATTTATCAGCACGTATGTATACACTTATTTAAAAGGAGCCCCTATGCTAAGCCAACTTACTGTATACCATATACTCATTCTTATAATTGGTCTCTTGATCAATCTGTTGACCTATAGTTTATTTTATATAGACAAAAAGAGAGCAATAAAAAATAAATCTCGAATTTCGGAAAAAACCCTGTTAACTTTTTCTGTTTTGGGAGGGGGATTAGGAGCCTGTATTGGAATGAAACAGTTCCGTCACAAAACACAAAAAGTTAAATTCAAAGTAGGCGTACCGATTGGGCTCATTCTATCGGCTTTTCTTTTAATCTTCTTACTCCTCATATGATAGTAAACAAATGACAGGCATCCGATTAATAAAAGCAGTAACTGTCGGGAGAAAGAATCACACCTTTGATAGGATAAGAGTGGAAGGAGGTCTCAGACATGAGCCATTTACATTCTCTAAATGAGGCAATGGAGTATATTGAAAGCCATCTTGACCAAAAAATAGACATGAAAGAGGTGGCCAGAAAAGCGCTCAGCTCGGAATACGAATTTAAAAGAATCTTTTCTTTTTTATCAGGTATGACGTTAAGTGATTATATTAGGAAAAGAAGGCTGACATTAGCGGCAATGGCCTTACAAAAGGGTGGAGCCAAAGTGATTGATGTGGCGAACCAGTATGGGTATAGCTCCCCAGATGCTTTTTCTAGAGCTTTTGAAAGATATCATCACATTTTGCCTTCAGAAGTCAGGACGCGTACCCATACGTTGAAATCATGTCCGATAATGACTTTCCGACTCACTATCGAAGGAGGAGAAGAAATGAATTATCGAATCGAAGAAAAAACGGAGTTCAAAGTAGCTGGATACTGCATGGAAATGATTATGGAAGAGAATCAATTAAAACCGTCTTATGATGAAGTACTGGAGAAGCTTACAGACGAACGAGTTGAGGAATTGACTGACTTATCAGATAGAGAGCCTAGTGGGGTTATTCACGTGACTACGGATTATAGGCAACTTTCAGAACACACAGAAGCATTTAATCATTATATCGGTGCTGCTGTTTCAAAGGATTATTCTGGAAATAAAGAAACGCATGACATCAAAGCTTCCGCTTGGGCAGTTTTTGAAATAGAAGGAGATTGGGAAAGCGTAGAAAAAGAATGGATGAGAATTTATTCTGAATGGCTGCCTTCTTCTAATTTTGAACTGATTGAGGGAGCAGAAATATTAGCGAGTAAAGAAAATTCTAGTGAAGTATGGATTCAAGTCAAAAAGAGATAAAACAAAAAAACCGTCATTTCGGTAGAAGTGGCGGTTTTTTGATGAGTTAATCAACAGTTCGTTGACTTTTTTATTTAGATTTTTTACATTATTTCACTTAAGATTGGGTCAATTCTTGAAAACTAATGATAAATGTAAACCTTGTTTAACTTTTTAAGACAGACAAACTTTCCCATCAAAAAAGAAGATTCTTTACCAGAAAAATCCGGTAAAGAATCTTCTTGCAAAAAATATGTCTAAGAGGGGCTACCTTCCTCGTCGTCCTGTAATCATATTGAAGATGAATACTATTAAAGCAATAACCAGTAGGATATGAACGAATCCACCAGCAACCTCAAACACAAGTCCTAAAATCCAAAATAAAATTAATAACCCAATAATTGTCCACAACATTGAACATCACTCCTTATTATTTATACTCTGAGTATAGCAAAAGAAAAAGAAAAAATATAACGATATGCTTTTAAATATTCATTATTATCTAAAAAGCTTCTCTGATAGTTTCAACAAGCACGAAGTGCTACAATGAACACCATCTTAATACTAGTTAATTATGCATAGAATCGGTATTATATGAATGTCATATGCTATACTATTAGATAATATATATAAAAAGGAGAGATACCATGGATAACAGAAAAAAATTAGGCATAATCTATTTAGTTTTTTATATTCTCATGATTCTAGCTAACTATTTGACAGGTTCAAATGTCGGGAATGTAGCTGATCAGAACGAATCTTTTATTCAACCGGCAGGATACGTTTTTTCTATTTGGGGCCTTATTTACATCTTACTCTTCATTTGGATCATCCGGATTTTTTTCACTCACTACCAAGGGGTGTATGAACGGGTTAATTACTGGTTAGTTGGAAATTTTGTTTTGAATGCCTTATGGATTTTCGTATTTACACAAGAGTGGCTGCTCGTGTCTAACATAGTTATTATAGGGTTGTTGATTACTCTTATAGTTATCTACAAGAAGATGACTAAGGTGCAAGGCCATTGGTTTGACAGGTTTCCGTTCTCCATTTATTTAGGATGGGTGAGTATAGCAACGATTGTCAATATTGTAACGTGGGTTGTCGGAAATGGAGTAGAAGAACTGTTTGGTTTAAATGAGTACCAGTGGACGCTGGTTTTACTTGTTATAGCAACAGCTCTTGCTGTCTGGCTAGCTGTGAAACATATGGATTGGGTCTTGCCGCTGGTCTTTGTATGGGCCTTTAGCGGAATCATCGTAGAAAATGAGAATGATTTGATGTTACTTATGGTCGTAACAGCTTTAGGTATTGTAACTCAACTTGCTACTTCACTTTACGTTGGAGCGAAAGTTCGAAAAACAGTTTAAAAAAATTAGACTTTGCGTTAAATTAGAGACTATGGTAATAAGAGTCTTTAGTCTAATGACGTAAAGTCTTTTTTAATGTTATAATATAGGAACGTATGAAAGGAACGAAACAATGAAAAAACACTTACCTGGGATAGCTTTATCCCTATTCATCGCAGCTCTTGCTACTCTGGTCGCTAATTGGATTCCAGGCGACATTATAGGCGCATCGGTTTTAGCTATATTTATTGGAATCGTAGTCCGACTTATTTATTATAATGAGACTTTATTTAATGAAGGTGTTCAATTTACATCTAAAAGAGTGTTAAAGTTTGCTATTGTCCTTTTAGGAGCATCATTGAACTTTTCCATCATCATGCAAGTAGGCGGGCGAACGGTTATTGTTCTCATATTTACTTTGTTTACTGCCTTCTTTGGAGGGTATCTCTTAGGAAAAGCCTTTAATGTGAATTGGAAATTGAGTAACATGATTGCGGCTGGGACAGCCATTTGTGGCGGTTCGGCTATAGCTGCTATGGCACCAGTGATAGAAGCAGAAGACGGAGATGTCTCTTATGCTATTTCGTCCACTTTTCTATTCGACATGTTGATGATTGTCGTCTATCCCTTAATCGGACGTCTGCTCCTTTTAAATGATACGTTCTTCGGGTACTGGGCAGGGACGTCTATCAATGATACATCAAGTGTTGTAGCCGCGAGCTTTGCTTTTTCTGAAGCTGCTGGTGAAATAGCAACGATGGTTAAATTGACCCGGACATTAGCGATTATTCCGACTGTCCTTGTTTTTTCGTCCATTTACTTTAGAAGAAAATTAAAACAACCCAATAAAAGAAAAGAAAAAGTGGATCTTGTCTCTATTTTCCCATGGTTTATCGTCTTGTTTGTCCTTATGGCTGTGTTGAATACATTTGGTTTATTCACACCCACTCTAGTAGAGTTTCTGAGAATGATTAGTCGCTTTTCCATGGTTGCTGCTTTAGCAGCTATCGGATTAAAAACTGATTTGAAATCATTTAGTCGAACGGGATGGAAACCATTTATCCATAGTATGCTGTTATCTTCTCTAGTAGCAGTAGTTTCTTACGTGGTTGTTGCCCTTATCATTGGGTAGTTAAAGGAGTAAACTATGAAAGATAAACTGATAAAAGCAGCTAAAATAACAGGCACTCTTTTCCTTGTTATAGGCAGTATATGGTTCGCATTATTTTTGTTTCCCCTGACATCTGAAAGCGAACAGGCTTATATAGCAGGAGATGATGAGACCCTAGTCATTGCTCACAGAGGCGGTCTCGTCCATGCTCCAGAAGGAACATTAGAAGCCTTCAGGTATTCGGATGAACTCGGAGCAGACATATTGGAGTATGATGTGCATATTACTTCTGATAATCACTTAGTTGTGATTCATGATTCATCTGTTGACCGAACAACGGATGGATCGGGCTTAGTCAATGACCTGACACTTGAAGAAGTTCAGTCTCTTGATGCCGGATACCACTTCCAAGATGAGAATGGAGGATACACCTACCGAAATCAAGGTGTGTACATTCCTACAGTAGATGAAGTCTTTGAGGAATTCGGACACACAAGGCACTTAATCGAGTTAAAAGCCAGTAATCACCCGGATAGATACGATGACTTGATTCATGGGATGTGGGAACTCATCGAAAAGCATGGCTTACATGAACAGATATTAATCGCCAGTTTTGATCATGATATCAACTTGGCGTTTGAAGAGGTGTCAAACGGCACGGTGGCTATTGGGGCAGGGGAGCAGGAAGCCAGACAGTTTGTTATCTACCATAAGGCATTGGCCAATCTATTATATCGTCCGACCGCTCATGCTCTGCAGTTGCCAATGGAACAAGAAGGCTTTAATTTGGCAGACTGGAAACTGATTCGTGGAGCGAACAATAGAGGGATGGCTGTATACTATTGGACCATTAACGATGAAGAAACGATGCGCGAACTCATTGACTTGAATGCGCACGGCATTATGACAGATAACCCCGAATTGCT
The DNA here is from genome assembly GCF_039521845.1 of Alkalibacterium iburiense. Taxonomy (NCBI): domain Bacteria; kingdom Bacillati; phylum Bacillota; class Bacilli; order Lactobacillales; family Carnobacteriaceae; genus Alkalibacterium; species Alkalibacterium iburiense. The sequence continues at coordinate 18,940 of NZ_BAAACW010000007.1, read as the reverse complement.
TATCTCCGTTATACAAGATAGGTGATCAGACTATGAATGAGGTGTAAATATGAAATTAACTATTTTTGAGACAAGCGATGTCCATGGCTACTTATTTCCAACAGACTATCAATCCAGAAAGCAAGAAGCGGAGTTTGGTCTCTTTAAATTAGCGACTTTATTAAAGGAAGAACGGAAAAAAGCAGAAGGGCCTACATTGACCATAGAGAATGGGGACTTTATTCAAGGGTCTCCTTATTCTTACTATATTGTAAAAGAAAAACAGAATGCTAAGACACTGATTGAAGCGCTGAATCTCTTGGAAGTAGATGCAGGAGTCATCGGAAATCATGAATTCAACTATGGCGTAGACTACTTAAATACAGCTATCTCATCTGCTCAGTATCCAGTCCTTTGTGCAAATATATTAAACACTTCGGGAGAACCGGCCTGGGACACTCCCTATAAAATAGTTGAAAAAGAAGGCATTAAAATTGGGCTATTAGGATTGACTACACCTTACATACCAAACTGGGAACACCCGGAAAACATAGAAGGCTTGTCTTTCCAATCGGCTGTCGAGGCAGCTAAGAAGTATGTCCCCATATTAAAAGAAAAAGCCGATGTGATTATCGTCAGCTACCATGGAGGCTTTGAACGGGATCTGAAAACAGGAGAAGAAACAGAAGTTCTCACTGGAGAGAATGAAGGCTATGCTCTATTAAAAGAGGTCGATGGCATTGACGTTTTACTGTCAGGACACCAGCACCGATTAATAGCGGAAGTGGTTGATAAGACAGCCGTTGTCATGCCTGGAGAAAAAGGGACCTACTTAGGAAAAGTGACTTTAGACATACAGAAAGAAAACGATCAAGTTGAAATTCTTTCCATGACTCCTGAACTCTTATCAGTAGAGGGAGTCGAGCCAGATAAAGAAATGCTGGAAACTTTTCTTTCAGTTAATGATGAAGTGGAAGAGTGGCTGGATCAGCCCATTGGAGAAGTGTATGGGGATTTGGAAATAAAAGATGTGGAGAAAGCCCGTCGTGTTGAGCACCCTTATGTTGAATTTATCCAACGCGTACAGATGCATTTCACAGATTGTGATATATCTGGAACAGCTCTCTTCAATAATTCGGCTCGCGGCTTCGATTCCGTCGTGACTATGAGGGATATCGTATTAAATTATATTTACCCCAATACTCTGGCCGTTATGAAAGTCAGCGGGAAGGATTTAAAAGAAGCATTGGAAAGGTCTGCTACTTATTTTAAAATAAATAATCGTGGAGATATTGATATTAACCCAGAATTTTTAAATCCAAAACCTCAAATGTATAACTACGACATGTATGAAGGGATTGACTACACGATTGATGTCTCTCAACCTGAGTATGAGAGAGTGATAGAGTTTAAATACAAAGGCAAAGATATCCAGCCAGACGATACCTTGGAAATAGTTATTAATCAGTATCGGGCTGTTGGTGGAGGGAATTACCATATGTTTGATGCATCTAAAATTATTCGTGAGGTTACCATACCGATGACTGAATTAATTGGAGAGTATTTCAATCAATTTTCCCCGGTTGAAGCAAAAGTGAATCACAACTTTAAAGTGATTGCAACGAAGTAAGGAAAAAGGTCGGGCCCTGAAGGTCCGACCTTTTTTAACAAGAAATACTCATTCGTTACATTTGTTGAGTATTAAACTGCTCTTTTAAATTATCTGGTTCGACGTGGACATCCGTATAGAGCACATCAAACTCATCATATAATTTTCTTTCAATACGTTCTGTAATATCATGCCCCTCTTGGACAGTCATCTGTCCATCCACTAATATGGTAACATCGACATAGGTGTTAGCCCCGTACATACGCGCTTTAATAGAAGGAACGGCTTTTACGTCAGGTATGGTTTGAATAGCTTCTTCATATACAGCCAGTTTTTTAGTTTTAAACCCGTCTGATAAAGAAAAGGTACTCTCTTTAAATACATCTAATCCAGTTTTTAAAATGATGAGAGAAACTATAATAGCCATAAGGGAATCCAACCAAATCCAGCCGAGAGAAGCAGCAAGAATAGCTACAGCAGTAGCTAGACTGGTTAAACTATCGGCTAGATTGTCTTTTGAGACAGCTTTTAATCCAGAACTATTGACTTTAGTTGCCAGTTTTAAATTATAGCGATAAAGGAAAAAGAGAACGATAGCACCTGTTACAGCTACTATAGCAGCCGATTGACTAGGCTGAACAATATCCCCTGATATTAAACGAGTGAGACTGGTCAAAAAAACTTGGAAACCGACAAATAGCATGACAAAAGAGGTAATTAAACTAGCGATAGGTTCAGCTTTCCAATGCCCGTATGGATGGTTATGATCAGCTGGTTTTCTAGCTGTTTTCAAACCGATTAATACCGTAACAGAAGAAACGACATCTGTGAAATTATTAAAACCATCCGCAGACAAAGAAGAAGATTGTAAGAGAAAGCCGACAACAATTTTACTTACAGCTAAAACAATATAGACGGCTATACTGATTCTTGCTCCTTTTTCAGCAGAACGCACACGTTTGACTTGGTAATCCATAGTATCCCCACTTTTCCTTGCTTTCATTTCATTATCATATAAGACTTTTTGAATAAACTCAAATGGATTTGAACGATTTAATGGAACATTTATTTTTCGGACTAGGCTAAAAACAAATTTAGATAGGCTATGCCTTTATTTTTAAATAACAGGTATATTTGATATAATTGGAGACATGACAGATAAGGCTACTCTTCAGACGGATGAGTTGAAGGGGGCTGGGAAGGAGTGGAGACATATGAGTGATTTTTCTTTTGAAGTCTTAGAACATATAACCGTTTTATCAGAATCCCCTAAAGGCTGGAAAAAAGAATTAAATTTAGTCAGCTGGAATAATCAGGCCCCTAAATTTGATATCAGAGACTGGAGTCCTGACCATAAAAAAATGGGCAAGGGAGTCACTTTTTCGAATGACGAAATGCTGACTTTAAAAAAGACTTTAGAATCGATTGATTTAAACATGATGAATGAGTAAATACTATCTTAGGAGAGATAACATGGAAAAAGTACGTTTGAATAATGGTTTATCTATACCTTTACTAGGAACGGGAACAAATACTTATGGTAAAGAAGACAATAGCTACAATGGAGAATTAAACGGGGATTATTCTGCCCTACAATCTGCCATCGCGCTAGGGTACCGTTTAATCGACACAGCCATTTCTTATCGTAATGAAGCAGGTGTAGGTGAAACAGTTAAAAATTGCGGCATACCAAGAGAAGAGTTTTTCTTGACTACAAAGATTCCTCCCTCTGATGACTATACAAAAGATAAAGAAACAGTGAGACAAACCATAGAGCAAAGTCTTGAGAATCTTCAAACGGATTATATTGACTTATATTTAATTCATAAGCCGATTGAAGATGAGGAGCAATTAAAACTAACCTGGGAAGTCTTAGAAGAATATGTCGGAAAGAATAAAATTAAAACTATTGGGGTTTCCAATTTTACTGAAGAGCATATAAAGCAGATGGAGGCCTTTGCGACCATTAAACCGGCTGTCAATCAAATTCAATCTAACCCAAACAACTGGAATGATGACCTCATTAAATATTTACTTAAAAACGACATACGTCCACAAGCATGGGGACCGATGAATGCCACTGATGAACACAAAGAAGTTTTAACGGAAATAGGTAAACCTTACGGAAAGTCTTGGGCCCAAGTCATATTGCGTTATCAAATGCAAAGAGGCGTCATTGTTATTCCTAAATCGCATAATCCAGAAAACCAGAAAGCCAATCTGGATAGTCTGAGCTTCCTCTTATCGGATGAAGATATGACGAAAATTGATCATTTAACATAAAAAAGAGCTCCTTCCCATCCAGAATGAAAAGGATAGAAGGAGCTCTTTTTATCGTTATTTTAGTGCTTCTTTAGCAAGCTGATCGGCTCGCTCATTATACATGACACCTGTGTGAGCCTTCACTTTTACAAACTTCACATCAATGAGTGGAGCAAACTTCTTGAAAAACGCCACATAATCCTTGGAAACTTTTTTATTGGCTCGCCACTTTCCAGTAGCCCACATTTCGATGCCTAAATAATCATAATGTATGATAATCGATTCGTATTTATGTTGAATAGCCCACTTAATGGCATTTAAAGCCCCAAAACATTCTCCTGCAATTTGAAAACTTTCAGCATATTGGGGATCGTTATCCGCATTACTTAGTTCCTCTATAACGCTATTGTTTTTAATTAACACAGCACCGTAGCTATACCGCTTTGTGTGCTTATCAAAAGAGCCATCTACATACGCTATAACGGTTTGATCCGTTTCTTCAAAAGTAGCATGGGAGTCTTCATTCATATAATCTTCTGCTTCTGATTTTGTCGTAAACGACTTGAACTGGGCATTTGAAAAGCCTGATATTTCTTTCTGAGCTTCACTCCATTGGGTGTAAAGACCTGGGTTCCGTCCTTTTTTGACGGCATAATATTTTTTAGCCATATATTCTCCTTGATTAACTTTCTATCCTTGCCTCTTTTTAACTCTAGAAGATAGAGAGAGATTTGTCAATCAAGGATGATATATATATACGACCAATTTATTTAAATTAGCGGTCAACTAGTGACAACAGACTTAAAAAACGGCATACTGGACTAATATAGGGAGGGCAATGAAGGATGAGAAAAGTAGTTAGAATTATTTTTAAAAGAAGAGTTTTGTTGGCATTATTATTAATCATTCAATTTTTAATATTCGGATACATAATTAATCAGTCGGTCACCCAATCTATTTTTTGGGAAACCTTCTTTACCTTGCTTTCAATATCTGTAGCACTGCATGTTATCTGGACAAAGGGAAAAGAAGCGTATAAAATCAGTTGGATATTACAAGTTTTAATTTTTCCTGTTTATGGGACCTTGTTTTACCTCATGTTTAACCGGCAAACTCAAACACGCCAATTTCAGCGTAAATTAGAAGAAATTATGGAGACCCAGCTTCCTCTCAAAATGAAAGAAGAAGAAACCCTTGAAGAAGGAAAAGAAGCGTATCCCAATCATAGTAGACTGATGCATTATCTGGATTATGCAGGGAATTATCCGGTATATAACGATACGGATGTGGACTATTATCCGATAGGCGAAGCTTTTTATGAAGCCATGTTAGAGGAAATGAATAAAGCGAAGAACTATATTTTCTTTGAATTTTTCATCGTCGCCGAAGGAATCATGTGGAATTCTATGCTGAAGATAATGGAAGAAAAAGTCAAAGAGGGCGTAGAAGTACGCGTCATGTATGACGACATTGGAAGTTTTTTTAAACTGTCTAAGGATATGCAAAAGAAACTGGAAGAAAAAGGGATTCAATGCCGCGTTTATAATCCTTTTCACCCTATTATTACATCTGCTCAAAACAACCGGGATCACCGTAAAATCCTTTCTATTGATGGAAAAGTCGCTTTTACAGGCGGAGTTAATATTGCAGATGAGTACATCAATGAGTTGGAACGTTTTGGACATTGGAAAGATAACGGAATTAAGTTAAGCGGGAAGGGAGCATGGGGATTGACGCTCATCTTCCTGGAGTTATGGCATGCTATAGCTGATGATCAGTATTTAGAGGACACACAAGTTTTGCAGCCAACCTTTGAAGAACCCTCTAAAAAAATTAATGGTCTGGTTCAGCCCTTTGGAGATAGTCCAACGGATACGAAGAATTTCGGAGAACATGTATTAGTTAAACTGATTCATTCAGCCAGAGAATACGTTTATATTTACACCCCTTATCTTATATTAGATGAAAACCTTGAAACAGCGCTCATACTGGCAGCAGAGAGTGGCATTGATGTGCGTATTATCACCCCTAAGCAATGGGACAAGTATTTAGTCCATGTGACGACACGCTCTTACTATAATGAATTAGTGGATGCGGGAATTAAAGTGTACGAATACACTCCCGGATTTATGCATGCAAAAACCATGTTGATTGATGGAAAAGCAGCCGTCGTCGGAACAATAAATTTTGATTACCGAAGTTTGTACCTGCATTTTGAAAATGCTGTGGTCTTATATGGCAATGATGCTCTTAAAGAGATTAAAAAAGATATGGAAGACACGATAGAAATCAGTGAGGAAATGACTCAAAAGGAATTATCTTACTCCCTACCTGTTCGAATAGTTAAAAGTATACTGAGATTATTTGCACCTTTGATGTAAAGGAGAATGTGATATGGACTCTTTAAAAATAAACCAGACGACGGTGACATGGCTAAACGGAGGCGTTAGTCATGTTGATGGGGGAACGCTATTTGGTCCCGTACCTAAAGTGTTGTGGAGCAGGCGTTACCCTTGCAATGAGAAAAACCTAGTGGAAATGCCTACAGAACCTATACTGATTCAGCACAATCAAAAGAACTATTTGATCGATGCAGGGATTGGAAAAGGGCGTTTTTCAGAAAAAGACAAAAGGAATAAAGGAATCAGCGAAGAATCAACTATTCCAGAAGACTTAAAGACAATAGGCTTATCTGAACAGGATATTGATGTCGTCTTGATGACTCACTTACATGATGACCATGCTGCTGGATTAACTAAAATAGAAAATGAACGTTTGGTCTCAGCGTATCCGAATGCTAAAATAATCATTGAACAATCTGAGTGGATAGCTATGAAGGAACCGAGCAAACGGAATAAGGGCACGTACCCAAAAGAAAATTGGATAGCCATTGAGCCTCAAGTGCACGTATTTGAAGGTTACTTTACAACTCATGATGGCATTGAACTATTTAAAACAAGTGGTCACAGTGAAGGGCATAGTGTGGTTAAACTGACTTTAGGAGAAGAGGTCCTTATTCATTTAGCTGACCTATTTATTACACACGCTCATATTAATCCTCTGTGGGTCAGTGCGTTTGATGATTACCCTTTAAGGTCTATTGAAGAAAAAGAAAGATGGATCAGTGAAGGACTGGAAAAAGAATGGACCTTTCTTTTTTATCACGACGCCTATTACCGAGCCGTTCAGTTTGATAAAGCAACCAAAGAGATTAAACAATCTATAAAGCGTTCAAAGAAGGCAGATGTGCCTTTGAGGTATGAGAGTTAACCATTTATAGCGGTGCGATGATAACTCAATAGAATACTAAGAATGTTGGAGGTCAAACCTTGGAGACTATCACATTGTTTCATACGAATGATATGCACTCCCATTTGGAGTATTGGCCAAGAATAGCCCAGAAATTAAGAAGTAAGAAAATGGAATTACTTGACAGGAAAGAATCTGTTTTTGTTTTTGACAGTGGAGATGCAGGAGACCGAATTCATCCTCTGACAGAAGCTACAGATGGCCAGTTTATATCAGAGCTTTTAAATGAAGCATACTACGATATCGTGACAATTGGAAATAATGAAGGCATTGGCAACACCAAACAGCAATTAAACCAGTTATATGACAAAGCCAAGTATTCCGTTGTTGTGTCCAATATCAAAGAAAGAAACACACTAAAACAACCCGAGTGGGCGGATGAATTTCATATTCTCACTACTCAAAAGGGATACAAATTAGGGGTGATTGGGTGTACCATTCCTTTACCAACCAGTTATGAACTTTTAGGGTGGGACATTGAAAACCCAATAGATGCCATCCATCGTCTGATAAAGACGTATAAAGAATCTGTCGACGGGTTTATTTTACTTAGCCACTTGGGTATTCATACCGATCGAGAGATTGCTGCTCGCTTTAAAGAAATAGCAGTCATTATGGGAGGACATACCCATCATCTTTTGCCAGAAGGGGAGCAAGTCAATCACACCTTGATTGCCGGAGCAGGGAAATTCGGAAAACATGTGGGGCAAATTTCTCTTCACATGATAGGCAGTTATCACTTTAAAGCGCAGGCTAGAGTGTTCAATGCAGAAACGGATATTCCCCCTTTGAGAGGCGAAAAGAAACGTATCACTCGCTTAAATAGGAAAGGGAAACACCTGTTACAGGAAAAGAAGATAGCCTATTTACAAGAGCCATTTGAAATTGACTGGCAAAGATGTACAAATTTCGTATCATTCACTCTGAAGATGTTGATTGAGAAGACAGAGGCAGACTTATCCATCATCAACTCCGGTTTGTTTTTAAAGCCCCTTCTTAAAGGTTTGGTTTCATTTAACGATATTCATGAATCTTTACCTCATCCGATGAGGCTTCTAACCTTTCATATAAAGGGAGAGGATTTAATCGAACTCATCCATTCTATGGAAGAACAAAGAACAAGATTACGTCATTTACCAACCGCTGGATTCGGATTTAGGGGCCAATTGTTTGGAGAAATCTGTTATAGTGGAATTCAGAAGAAAAATGATGAATTTCGCGTGAACGAAAAACTGCTTCATCCTAATCACTGGTATAAAGTCGCTACAGTGGATTACTTTTTATATGTTCCGTTCTTTCCTATTATTGAAGAGAGAACACATCCGCGGATGGAATATCCCGATTTTTTAAGAACGCTAGTAGCCAATGAATTGAAAGAAAATTATCCCGTTCCGAAACGAAAGGAAAGAAAATAATGGACAAGAACCAAGATGAAAAAAACAACTCTAAATCATTAACGACTGATAAATTAGATACCTTACTGAATGAGGATAATCGATTGATTAAACGATTAGATTCAGAAACAATAGGTATTAAAAATAAATCGTATAAAATCAAAGAAAATTACCGTGAAGCACTGGATTTAGAATTATTGGAAGAAAGGTACAGTGAATTACTGGATAAGTATGATTATATTGTGGGAGATATGTCATATGGAAAATTAAGGTTAAGAGGTTTTTATAAAGATTCCAATCGTAAAGCTCCTATTGATATGAGAATATCCAGTTTGGAAGATTATCTATTAGAGTACTGCAGCTTCGGATGTGCCTATTTTGTATTGGAAAACTTAGAAGCGAATAAGTCAACTGATCGGTCACCTAAAGCTCAGTCAGACCCAAAAAGAAAACCACCTTATTCAAAGAAACGCACAAATCCGAAAAAGAAATCGGGAACGAAACCAAACACTCAAAAGAAAGAGAACAAACGGACATTTACTAAGAAGAGTCGAACAGATGAAAAAATAGTTTCATCACAAAAAGAAAAAGTAAAAGAGATAAAAAATGACAAAGGATCCACACGTTTTCAAATTAGAAAGAAAAAAGATTAAACAAAATGGAGGATACAATGAATAGAAAAGAATATAAAGGGTATTTAGTAGATTTAGATGGAACCATGTACAAGGGGAAACAAAGGATAGAAGAAGCTGCTCCCTTTATTACACGCTTAAAAGATAAAGACATCCCTTATGTATTTGTGACCAATAATTCGACTAGTAGTCCAGAAGAAGTAGCTAAAAAATTAGTGAATCATTTCGATGTCCCTGCTGAGGCATCCGAGATTTATACCAGTTCACTAGCTACAGCTGACTACTTGAAAACATTAGAAGGAAATAAAGTGCTGGTGGTTGGTGAAAGAGGATTAGTAGAAGCCTTAACACAAGCTGGTTTCGAATTAACTAGCGAAGACCCGGATCATGTGGTTGTCGGTTTAGATAGAAATCTAAATTACGAGAAAGTCGTTCAAGCTACTTTAGCTATTCAAAAAGGAGCCTCTTTTATTGCAACCAATAAAGATACAAACTTACCAACAGAGAGAGGTCTCATGCCTGGAGCAGGCTCTTTAGTCGCCATGATTGAAACAGCGACTCAAACTCCTCCTACTTTTGTTGGGAAACCCGAAGCCATCATGATGGCAGGAGCAGTTGAGAAAATTGGTTTAAATAAAGAAGATGTCCTGATGGTAGGGGATAATTATGAAACGGACATTTTGGCTGGAATCAATAACGGAATAGATACTTTACTAGTCTTAACCGGCTTTACCTCAAGAGATGATTTGAAACTAGTCAACACCCAACCGACTTATATCGTCGAGACACTGGATCATTGGGAGGAGTAGCATGCTTCAATTAAAAAAAGCAGGAGGAGTAACGAGCCTTGTGCTGCTGATTATCACAGCCAGCATCGCTTTTGTTATCTTATTCACACCTCTTTATCATTTTTCAATATGGGTTCATGACTTACCAGACAAATTAAATATGTCTCATGGAACAATTGCCGAAAATTACTATGCTCTCTTAAGGTACTTACATTTTCCATGGGTGACCGAGTTAAATATGCCTGACTTTCCCAGTTCACCTAGTGGTGCTTATCATATGTGGGAAGTCAAAATTTTGTTTTACATTAACTACGCCATACTGATTGTCTCGGCTATAGGTTCATCTATCTATATGCGTTATGTTAAAAGGAACCGTAAAATCTGGACATTAGAGAGACCTTTTTTTATAGCTAGTTTAGCTCCGCCTGTCTTTTTAGTCTTGTTAGCTATTAATTTTGACCGTATGTTTGTGGTTTTTCACCAGATATTTTTCAACAATGACTACTGGATTTTTAATCCTTCGACTGACCCGATTATACTGGCACTCCCTCAGGAATTTTTTATGTATTGCTTTATCGTTTTCTTTGTTTTGGTTCAACTAGGATTTGTTCTCATTTATCAATACAGTAAAAAGAATGGATTTAAATAAAAAACAACGCCCTCCTTGTTAATAAAAGGAAGAGGCGTCGTTTTTTATTTCATAACATCAGATATTTCGGGATTGGCATGCGCTAAGCGACTAGCCGCAGCAGCTGCAATGGCCCCAACAATATCGTCTAAAAAGGTATGGGTGCTGTTTGTTTCCGTATGCTCATCCAAGCGTCCAATCACTTTTGGTTTTAACTTATCTAAATAGCCATAGTTAGTAAATCCAATGGAACCATAAACATTCACTATAGAGAGTGCAAGTATTTCATCAATCCCGTATAGCCCCTCATCTTCTTTGATGATTTCTTGTAAAGGACTGGAAAGTTTGCCTTGTTCTGCTAAGACATCCAATTCTATTCCCGTTAGGATAGCGTTTTGAACTTCTCGTTTTCGAATCACTGCTCTTACATTGTCGAGGCATAAATCCATTGAAATCTCTTCCAAGTAAGGCTTCTGTAAATCATAGACTAATTCTGCAATCTCTTCTAAAGTGACACCGCGTTCCTTCAAAAGACTTAAAGCTGTATCATGTAACTTTGATGCTGGTTGTACCATGTGAATCTCCTCCTTCTCGTATTTAATCTTCAAATGTTAACTTAGTGCTTTGAATAGGCTGGGTGTGTTCTTTAGGGTAGATGGAATGAACCGCATGATTGACAGCGGTAGGGGCTTCACCAAAACCAGTGGCTATCAGTTTCAATTTTCCATCGAAGGTAACCCCGTCCCCAGCTGCATAAATTCCTTCTATAGAGGTTTCCATCTTACTATTGACAACTATATCAGACTTGTCCAGATTTAACTCCCAGTCTTTAATCGGTCCTAATGAAGAAACAAAACCGTAATTGACAATAAAATAATCCACATCTAAGGTTTGAGTTTTTTCTCCACGCGTCTCTTTGAATGTGACCGAATCTAACTGTTCATCCCCACTTATGCTGGAGGGAACAAAGGGAGTAAGGATATCGACACTTGAAGACTTCAACAATTCAACGGAACCCTCATGCGCTCTGAAGCGATCTCGGCGGTGAACTAAATACACTTTCTTAGCGATGGATTCGAGTGTCAATGCCCAGTCAACTGCTGTATCTCCTCCGCCACAGATAACAACAGTTTTGTCTTTATACAAATCCAGATTTTTTACAATGTAATGCAAATTTTTTTCTTCGAACTCTTCGGCTTTGGGTAAGGATAGTTTTCTTGGCTGGAATGATCCTTGTCCAGTCGTGATAATTATCGTTTTTGAATAATGGACACCTTTTGAAGTTGTCAAGCGGAAATAATAGTCATCCAATTTTTCTATTTGCTGGACTTCTTCTTCTAGACAAACGGTTTGTTCGAAGTGCTCCATTTGAGCAGTTAGTTGAGAAACCAGTTCTTTTCCAGTGACACCAGCATAGCCCCCAACATCATATAATGTTTTCTCGGGATAAAGGAGAGCAACTTGCCCGCCAAGCACTGGAAGAGACTCAATTAATTTTGTTTTAGCATTTCTCATACCCGCGTAAAAAGCGGCAAACATGCCTACTGGTCCTCCACCAATTATGGTAATATCATATAACTCTTCTGAAACTGTCACTCAATAACCCTCCATCACATAGTCGTACAATTAGATATTAATAAAGCGTCCCTATAATTAATGCTATGATGATGCCTGAAATAATTCCAAAGAAAACTTCAATTGGTTTATGGCCTAAGTATTCTCTAGATTGACGTTCTTCTTCATGCATCGCATTTATTTCATCACGGGTATAGTGGGTAAACGTCTTTCTTAAGTTTTCGAAGTCGGAGAGCAATTCATTGATTAGTATGCCATGCTCCCCACTTTGACGTCTGACCCCCATTGAATCGAACATTACAATCATACCAAAAGTGATAGCAATCGCAACATAAGGGGACTCTATTCCGTACTCTATGAGCAAGCTTGTTATTAAAGCGGTCACTCCGGCGGAATGAGAACTAGGCATCCCTCCAGTGGACGTAGCCAGTGCTATGGAACTTGGCCTTTTGAGTAATAATGCAACAGGCACTTTAATTATTTGAGAAATAATAATAGCGGATAAGGCAGCTATTAAAGGATAATTGTTCAATAAACTCATGTAGATACTTCCTTATATAAATTTTAAAGCTATTATTAATAATAACACGAAACAGTATGAATAATGAGATATTTGTTTACAAAAATGAAAACATATTGGAAAAAAGAAGCATCTAGGGTACACTTAAGACATATTATGAAATAGGAGGGAATAAGATGAATGAATTTCCACAATTAAATCTTGACACTGCTAAAGGACCAAAAGCAGTCATTGAAACGACAAAAGGTACCATTACGGTCCAGCTTTTTCCAGAATTAGCTCCTAAAACCGTTGAGAACTTTATTGGACTAGCAGAAAAAAACTATTACGATGGAGTTATCTTCCATAGAGTTATTCCTAACTTTATGATTCAAGGAGGAGATCCAACGGGTAGTGGAATGGGAGGAGACAGTTTCTTCGGCGGATCCTTTGAAGATGAATTTTCACCGAATCTATTTAACTTAAATGGGGCTCTTTCCATGGCAAATGCTGGACCAAATACGAACACTAGCCAGTTTTTCATCGTAACCATGAGCGATCTGCCTGAGCAGATGGTTTCACAACTAGAAGAGGCAGGCTTTCTTAATGAAATTATCGATGCGTATAAGAAAAACGGCGGAACGCCTTGGCTTGATCAGAAACACACTGTTTTCGGTCACGTAGTAGAAGGGTATGAAGTAGCTGATACGATTCAAAATGTAGAAAGAAATGCTATGGACAAACCGAACGAAGATGTCACGATTAAAAGTGTGACGATTATTGACCAGTAATCTACCATTCTAATAGAAGATAATATTGAGACAAGGAGAGTCCATATGTTAGGAGCTATTGAAGCAGGGGGCACAAAATTTGTCTGTGCTGTCAGTGATAATGACTTAAATAATATTAATAAAATATCTATACCCACCACAACTCCTGAAGAAACATTTTCAAAAGTGTTTGATTTCTTTGATGAATATACATTAGATGCTATAGGTATCGGTTCTTTTGGTCCCATAGATATCAATCCTGAATCGGATACGTATGGGTATATTACCTCTACTCCTAAAACAGCGTGGAAACACACTGATTTTATTGGAGCCATAAAGGAGCGGTACTCTATACCCGTGGGTTGGACTACGGATGTGAATGCTGCGGCATTAGGAGAATTGACTAAAGGAGCAGCATTAGAAAATGATTCATGTCTGTATTTGACAGTGGGAACTGGAATAGGTGGCGGTGCCGTAGTCAACGGCAAAGTGCTGGAAGGCTTTGGGCATCCAGAAGTAGGCCACATACTTGTAAGAAGACATGAAAAAGATACCTTTGAAGGTTTTTGTCCTTATCACAAAGACTGTTTGGAAGGATTGGCGGCTGGACCGGCAATTGAGCAGAGATACAATAAAAAAGCTCAAGACCTCCCAGAAGATTCAGAAGCATGGGATATAGAAGCGTATTATCTAGCTCAAGCATTAGTCAGCTACACTCTTACATTAAGCCCTGAGAAAATTATTCTTGGCGGGGGAGTCATGAAGCAAAAGCAATTGTTGCCAATGATTAGAGAAAAATTCGCTGCGTTGTTAAATGATTATGTCTCTACTCCTGACTTAGAAGAGTATATTGTATCACCTGAATTAGGAGACGATGCGGGCGTTACAGGGTGCTTGTTACTTGCCCTTGAAGAATTATAAGATTAAAAGAGTTGCCTCTCCAAGAGAAGGCAACTCTTTTTTACAACGTATCGAAGACATGTTTGATTCTATTTAGGCCTTCTTCAAGCATAGGTTCAGGCACGGCAAAATTTAACCGCATGAACGAACCACCAGCCAGACCGTAGCTAATACCATCGTTCAAAGCGACTTTTCCTACATCCGCAAAGGTTTCTTTCAGTTTAGTTTCTTCTATATCAAGTGAAGAGGCATCGAACCAGAACAAGTACGTGGCCTGTGGAACCATAAAAGGCACTTCGGGTAGAGCAGTACGAAAGAAATCAAGAACTGTTTGTCTGTTCTTTTTAAGCTGGTTCATTAAAGCTTCATGCCAATCACGAGAATGAGAAAATGCAGCTTCTGTGGCAGCTAATCCAAAGCTGTTTACTGAAGATAAATCGGTTTGTTCTTGTATATGAACCACCTTACTTCTAAGTTCCTCATTATAAATAACCATAAAGGATGCTTTGACACCGGCTATATTAAAAGTTTTGGTTGCCGAATGCAGAGTAATGACTACATCTTTAAAGGATTGATCCAAAGTAACGGGAGATACACACGTGTAGTCTGTATAGACTAAATCACTGTGAATTTCATCGCTAATCAATATCACGCCATAGCGTTGACATAACTCGGTTAATCTCTGCAGTTCTTCTCTAGACCAGACGCGTCCGCCAGGATTGTGAGGATTGCTCAGTAAAAATAACGAAATAGAGTGCTTTCTCATCTGGTCTTCTATATCCTTAAAATCCATTTTGTATAGATTATCTTCAATAGTCAATTCACTACGGTAAACCCTGCGGTTATTATTTTCGACAACAATCGAAAAAGGGGTATAGACCGGATCATGAATAAGTACGCCATCTCCTTCTTTCGTTAGGGCCTGTATAATAACCGCTATAGAAGAAAGCACACCTGGAGAAAAAAGGATGTCTTCTTTTGACACGTCCATATGATGCCTTTCTTTCTGCCACTCTATTATAGAATGATATAAAGAAGTCTGTGGAAAGGTATAACCTAATATTTCTGTATCAATTATACGCTTAACGGCTTGTTTTATTTCAGGAGCATTATCAAAATCCATGTCAGCTACCCACATCGGTAGGACGTTCTTATCCCCAAACATCTCTTCCAACATGTCCCATTTCACACTTCCTGTATTTCTACGTTCTATTTCTTTATTGAAGTCCATATTATCTCTCCTACTTATAGATTCACTGTTTCTTTTAGTATCGTTAAAAATCCTTTTGAAAGCAAGCGTTACCAGAAAAAGAGGTGTTTCCAAAAGTCTTTTTTTCATGCTATACTAACTAATGATGATTTTAATTGAACCATGATGACGGAGAGGGGAATTCATGGTGTACAAAATTGGACAAAAGGTAAGAGGGAAAGTCACAGGTATCCAACCTTATGGAGTGTTTGTTTCAATAGATGAAGAGACACAAGGTTTAATCCATATTTCTGAATTAAAACACGGATATATAAAAAACATTACCGATGTGGTCAATAAGGGCGATGAGGTTGAAGTAGTGATAATGGATATTGATGAATATTCAAAAAAAATCAGCTTGTCTTTGAGAAGCCTACAAAAGCCTAAATATCATCCTTTTGCAAACAGACGTAATATATCCAGGTATGGAAAAAAAACAGGCGTGGGCTTTAAGTCTATTGATAAAAAAATGCCGAAATGGGTCGATCAGGCGTTGAAGGAAATTGAAGCAATGAAGCATAATAACATAGATTGATTGGGTGTACATCGTTTATAAAGAGCAGTCTGAGAAAGGTGTTTGAAGATTGATAAAAGAAAACCACTATGTAGCATGCACGATACTAGCACAAGATAAAGATGGAAGATATGTTTTTCTAGTAAAAAAAGAAAAAGAAGGATTCTCTTTTCCTGCAACAGTTGCTGAACCGAAGAAAACAGGTTTAGCCTGCGTCATTAATCGGTTAAAAGAAATTGTTCATCTAGATATTGAAAAATTAGAACTCAGTGAACTGACGAATGCCATAGTTGATAATCATAGAATCCCACTGTTTGTTTTTTCATATGACAACGTGGATACTTTACCACACGACTTACTACCAGAAGATAGCGAATTGTCATGGGCACATTCGGAAAACATCGTCTCTACTTTAGAGCAATGGAAAATATCTGGGGTACCTCAGTTTTTACTTATTTAATACACTTAGCAATAAAAAATACACATCACTTATGATTACGGAGGAATGATACAATGACACACTTAACATTTGATTATTCAAAAGTAGTAAACCAGTTTATTAAAGAAGACGAGTTAAACTATATGCAGCCTCAAGTGACAGCTGCAGACACGTTATTAAGAGAACAAACAGGACCTGGAAGTGAATTCTTAGGATGGGTCGATTTACCTGAAAACTACGATAAAGACGAGTTTGCTCGTATAAAACAGGCAGCCGACAGAATCCAAACTAACTCTGAGGCACTCGTTGTCATTGGGATAGGTGGATCGTATTTAGGAGCTAAAGCAGCTTTGGATTTTCTCAATCATTCTTTCTATAATGAGTTAAGTAGTGAACAGAGAAAGACACCACAAATTTTCTTTGCGGGGAACAACATAAGTTCAACCTATTTATCTGATTTAATTGAAACAATTGGAGATAAAGATTTCTCAGTAAATATTATTTCTAAATCTGGAACTACAACGGAACCAGCCATTGCATTCCGCGTATTTAAAAAGTTGCTAATCGATAAGTACGGTGAAGAAGAAGCAAAAACCAGAATTTATGCTACGACAGATAAAGAAAAAGGGGCCTTAAAAACTCTAGCAGATGCTGAAGGATATGAAACTTTCGTTATTCCAGATGATGTTGGAGGACGATTCTCAGTGCTGACAGCTGTCGGCTTACTTCCAATTGCTGTTGGAGGCGGAGATGTTGATCAGCTCATGCAGGGAGCTAACCAGGCCAGAAAAGATTTTTCAAGTGCTGACCTTTCTCAAAACCTAGCTTATCAATATGCTGCTTTACGAAACATTTTATATAGAAAAGGGAAAGTAACCGAGCTTCTGATTAACTATGAACCAAGCTTACAGTACTTTTCTGAATGGTGGAAACAATTATTTGGAGAATCTGAAGGAAAAGATCAAAAAGGTATTTACCCTTCAAGCGCCAACTTCTCGACTGATCTGCACTCGTTGGGACAGTATATTCAGGAAGGCAGACGTAACCTATTTGAAACAGTGATTAAAGTAGATAAAGCGAGTAAAGCATTATCTATCCCTACCGAAGATGAAGACTTAGACGGATTAGGCTATTTAGAAGGCAAAGAAATTGATTTTGTTAATACCAAAGCCTTCCAGGGGACATTACTCGCTCATACAGACGGTGACGTTCCAAACTTCGTATTAACTATTCCAGATAAATCTGCTTATACATTAGGATACCTATTCTATTTCTTTGAAATTGCAGTAGCAGTTTCCGGTTATATGAACGGGGTCAATCCATTCGATCAGCCTGGAGTAGAAGCGTATAAGAAAAATATGTTTGCACTACTTGGAAAGCCTGGTTTTGAAGAATTAGCTGAAGAACTAAACGAGAGATTATAAAACAGATAAAAACCATTCACTCTAAACTTATAGTGAATGGTTTTTATTTTGAATTAAGTTTAGTATAATCAAAGACGTTTATAAATAATGATGAAACGATAATGAGGGGTTGATTCAATATGAGTACGGTAAGGTTAGCAACACTAGAAGATACAAAAATGATAAAAGAGATTCTATATCAGACGGCGTATTGGTTAAGTGAGAAAGGATCTGAGCAATGGTCCGGCTTGTTAAAAGGGGAAGACGTTCATAATATAGAGGAAGCTATAAATAGAAAAGAAGTCTATGTAGTATATATTGAAGATGAAGTAATCGGAACGTTTGCTTTATGGGATCAGCAGACAGACTGGGACACAGACCTTTGGATGAAAGATGACACGAGAGACTATTACTACTTACATCGAATAGCTTTAGCAAAAGACTCACATGGTAAAAATTTAGGAAAGGAACTGTTGCGAGCTGTTAAACTAATAGCTATGGAAACAAATAAAAAAGAAGTGAGATTAGACTGTATTGCTACAAATGATTATTTAAATCACTTTTATAAATCAAACGGTTTTACTTATTATAATACTATAAAAGACTATGATAACGGGGAAGGTTTACAGGATTATAATTTATTTTATTGGAAAGTTGAAAATAATAGTTGACGAAGTCAAAGTATCCTGTTACTATTAATCTCGTTGCTGCAAAACATTTAAATGAAATGTAGAGCAACAAATAATAAATAGTTTCATCTTGACATTGGATTTACATTAAGCTATAATGAAATAGCTGTCGTAGATAGGTAGTTAACGCTTACAACTTTAAAAAATATTTTAAAATAAGTGTTGACAGATAATGAGACAGATGATATTATATAAAAGTTGCCTCATGACGAAGCAACTGAAAGAAAGAGTTAGATCTTTGAAAACTGAACAAAGTAAAACAACCAAATGTGCAGGGGTCTTCGGTTCAATTATTGAATCG
>NZ_BAAACW010000006.1:0-9144 GCF_039521845.1 Alkalibacterium iburiense | reverse complement strand
TGAAAAGCATTTGTGATAATCGTAACAATGAACACAACGTTTATTAGGAAGTTTTATGCAACACTAGTGAAAATAAGTATAACAAATAAAAAGAATTCAAAAGGTTAATTTGCTTATCGTGTATGGTCAATAAGAGTGTTAAAATAAGGGTAGAAAAAACGGAGGAGGACGCATGATGAAAATAAATATCACAAAAAAACAATACCTTGCACTGATTGAACTTTTATATCTAGGAGATTTTATGGTTAATGGTATTCGATCTGGCGATGACTATGTGGAAGAATATAATGACTTTAGAGAATACATCTATTCTTTCGCAAAGGAGATGGGTTATGACCATTTAATTGAAAAAGACAGTGCAGATGGAGAATACTACGAAACAAGAGAGTTTGAGGATGGCATCATTTCTGAGTACAAGAAAGAGTATGATGAAGAAGTATTCTGGACGGAATTAGCTTACAAATTAGGAATGAGAGATGTAGAAAGACTCCAAAAGTTAAAGACTGAAAAGATAGATAGAGAGACCTTTTTAAGAGAAGTCTGGTCAAAAGAAGATATTTATTTAGAAGAATTCATGAAAAATGGACTTAAAAATGTAAAGGTTATGTTCCCTAAAGACAGCCAAGAGAAGAGTGGAGAATAATATGAAAACCATTGTTTTAACGGGTGGAGCCAATGGCATTGGACGGGCTATTGTTGAACAGATGGCTGATCAGGTCAATCTGTATGTAATGGACATAGATGAAGAAGCCGGTAAAAGAGTGACAGAGAAGCTAGCAACTAAAAACCTTCACTTTTTCTATGGGGATTTAGCTGAAAAATCTCATTTGGATGACTTTATAGGCTTCGTTCGAAAACAAACCGAGAAGATTGACGGGATTATTCATAATGCAGCTATTAATCACGGAGGCTTGGTCTCACAAGCAAGCTTGGAAGATTTTATGGAAGTGTTAAGAGTCAATGTAGGAACAGCCTATTATCTCACGCAACAGTTTGAGCCTTGTTTGTCACAGGAAGCTAGTATTATACTCCTGTCATCAACAAGAAATCATCAAAGCATGCCGAACGATGAAAGTTACAGCAGCTCAAAAGGCGCTCTATTATCTCTTACCCATGCTATGGCCAATAGTCTGAAAGGTAAAGCGCGAGTCAATGCCATTAGCCCGGGCTGGATTGATACGATATCCGACCAGAGCTATGAGGAAAGAGACGCTTTATCTCACGAAGACCTCAGTCAGCATCTCGTTAATAGAGTTGGGAACCCGCTAGATATTGTTCACATGGTTGATTATCTGCTGGATGCTCAAAAATCAGGCTTCATAACGGGGCAAGAATTTGTTGTTGATGGAGGAATGTCTAAGCAAATGGTCTACCATGGGGAAAATGGATGGGTATATGAAACAGACGCTCATCATTAAATGAGTCCATTAGGAAAAAATCCGATGATTGGTTAGGTGTAAGAGTGATATGATAAAGATAAATGTAAACGATACATTAGGAAAGAAGGAGTGAAAATGACAAAAACAGTGAGGTTATCTCTATTACTTTTACTTGCCTTTGTTGTAGCGGCTTGTGGAAGTCCACAAGACAGGGCAGGTGAGGATACGAGTACGGATTCCGGGGCTGGATATGAAGAGTCAGTGGGCGATTCAGCTAACTGGGAAGAGTTTGATGAAGCGGAGGGAGAATCAGGAAGAGACTTAATTGGAGAAAAAGTCATACGAACAGTCTTTTTAGAATATGAAACATTTGACTTTGAGGTCACGACTAGCCATGTAATGGAAACGGTGTCCAGCCATGATGCGTACGTCGAGTATTCTTCCGAATCGAGCTATCAACCGTCAGGTATTTCGAACCCGACAGCTTCTAACCAGCAATACAGAATGATTGACTATACCTTGCGTGTTCCTACCGAGTCACTCACGGTCTTTTTAAATGACTTAGAGGGAATGGATGCTTATAAAGTCAGAGAAGAATTGGGTTCTGAAGATGTGACTCAAAGTTATCGGGATACAGAGTCGCGAATCGGAGTTCTTCAAAATAAAGAAGACCGGTTAAATGAGTTGCTTGAACAAGCAGAATCTATAGAAGACATTTTGCAAATTGAAAATCAACTAAGTAGTACCATTCAGGAACGAGAAGTCTTGCAATCCCGATTAGATGAGTACGATCAACTCATTGATTATACCGTAGTGAATCTATCGGTATGGGAGCGTCCACGTATTGCTCATTCAAGAGAAGAAAGAGCTTCCTTCTTGAGACGGGCCAGTGACGCCTTTGTGGATTCCTTCTTTGCCTTTTATTATTGGCTCCAGGATGCCCTCATATGGTTAATTTATGCTTTGCCATTCTTGCTTATTCTAGGCATTATCGCTGGAATCATTTATTGGGTGGTGAAACGAAGAAGAAAATAGAAAAAAGTAGAGCCTGTCTCACTAAGGAGAGAGGCTCTGCTTTTAATCTGCTTCTGTTTCTAATAAGTAGTCCAGAAAAACTTGAGCGGCAGGAGAAAAGTTCTGAGCTTTTTTCCAGACGATTTTAATAGGAGAAGTTAAAGGGGGGTCAAATGGTATAAAAGACAAGTAGGGATGATTAGTCGTATAAACTAAGTCTTTTAATCCAATGCTAACTCCGATGTTCTTTTCTGTTAATAATGCGGCATGGGTAATCTGTTCGTAAGTAGCAGCGGTGTTCAGTTTTTCTCGACTCACACCAAACCATTGGTAAATAGGCGTCATCGCTTCTTCTTGTCGCGGAACTATGAGGGGTTCCCCCATTAACTGCTCTCGCGTAACTGTCTCTTCATTGGCCAGTGGATGCTTACGGTTAAATAAAGCTCCCCATTCATCTTTAAGAGGAATAGAGATGGACTGATAAGTGGACACATTCATCGATTGGCTGACGATACCAAAATCAATTAACCCATTTTCCAATTTGTGCATCGTAGCCAATTCATTTCCGCTATAAAGATGAAACGATAAGTGGTTAAACTGTTTTTTCAAGTCAATTATTTTGTCGGCTACAAAAGACATGCCGGCCGTTTCACCAATACCGATATAAATCTCTCCATTGACAAGAGAACCTAAATTCCGCAAGTCCGATTGAGTTTTATCACTCAGTGAGATAATTTCCTGCGCTTTTGATAAGAGATAGGTTCCTTCTTCCGTCAGTGTGACTTGTCGATTGCCTCGAATGAAGAGGGTGACACCCAGTTCTTCCTCTAAATCCATCACTTGTCTAGATAAAGTGGATTGAGACAGGCCTAATGATTTGGCTGCTCTAGAAATATTGCCTTCACTGGCCACAACCATGAAACGGCGTAAACTCGTTATATCCATTTAAAAATCCTCTCCTATTCATTTGTCGCATGCGGCTTGCTTTGTTATCCCTGTTTGTCATCTCTATTATATCAAACAAATGCCAGGATAACTATCTGCTTTATTATTAAGGATTCAAAGAATTCACAATGACTATTATTTGTTTAAAGTTTGTGTTATCCATATAATGAGAGTGATGAAGATAATGCGAAAGGGGATTAGTATGGGATTATTAGTAGATGGAAAATGGCATGACAAGTGGTATGACACAGAGGCAAATGATGGACGATTTATTCGAACCGAGTCACAGTTTAGGAACTGGATTACACCAGATGGGGGCGCCGGACCCAGTGGAGAAGGTGGGTTCAAAGCAGAGCCGAATCGGTATCATCTCTATGTAGCAAATGCCTGTCCTTGGGCTAACCGTACAATGATTATGCGTAAACTAAAAGGACTGGAAGAGATGATATCTGTTTCTATCGTCAACCCGTTGATGGCGGAAAATGGATGGACGTTTGAAGAAGCGGAAGGGGTCATCCCCGATCCTGTTATAAATGCGACGTATCTGTATGAAATCTACACTCATGTAGAACCCGAATACAGTGGCCGTGTAACGGTACCTGTGTTATATGATTTGAAGCAGGATAAGATTGTCAATAATGAATCGTCTGAAATCATGCGGATGTTAAATACGGCTTTTGATGAAGTGGGTGCTCTAGAAGGGGATTATTATCCGGAAGAGTTACGAGATAAGATTGATGCGGTTAACGATAAAGTCTATGATGCTGTCAATAACGGGGTTTACAAGGCTGGTTTTGCGACCAAACAAGAGGTATACGAGGAAGAGGTTACAGAGTTATTTAATGCTCTAGATGATTTAGAAGTTATGTTAGGTGAAACACCTTACTTGGCTGGAAGTAGAATAACTGAAGCGGACTGGCGCTTATTTACCACACTTATCCGCTTTGACAGTGTCTATCATGGTCACTTTAAGTGCAATATCAGACGTTTAACAGAATATAAGAATTTATGGCGTTATACGAAAGAATTGTATAACTGGCCAGGGGTAGCAGAAACAATTGATTTCAATCATATTAAAGAACATTACTACCGCAGTCATACAAACATAAACCCCACAGGTATCGTACCTGAAGGGCCTGTTCTGGACTTAAGCTTGGAATAAATTAACAGTCAATGTCCTCGCCAGCACGCCAAAGATTAACGGTTTTCTGGATAAACCTTTCTAATTCAGTCTGGTCAATGTCTATAGTTTTACGGATTCGTATACAGCCCTTGCCGTAATTATAGCCAGCCAGCAGGACATCGGACTGATCAATTTTTTCGATTGAACCGACATACAAACTGACGTAATGCTTTTGTGCCGTTAGAGCGAACACATAGGACTCTCCTTTTCCGAAGTTAAGCATTTTATATCGGATGCTTTCTTCGAGTTCAGGGGCATAGGATAGTATAAGTTGACGAACGTCAAGCAGCTTGTCTTTGCGCCAATCTTCTTCGAGCAAGCTGAGATAGTGGTTTGGATCGGTCGCATCATAGTGCATGTGGCACCTCCCATTTTGTTCCATTAAGTAAGTATAGCATAAAAAAGCATTTGCATTGACAATGAATCAGTTATACTTTATAATAATTATAAAGTAATAAATATTATAAATAACAACAGGAGGAACATATATATGGCTAACACAGAAGTTAAGAACTACCTCAACAGCTTAGTGGCAACTCAAGGAGTATTCTACACACGACTGCATCAGTTCCATTGGTATATTAAAGGACCCCACTTTTTTGCACTTCACGAAAAATTTGAAGAACTCTATGACAAGGTTACGGAGGATATGGATGAAGTAGCGGAAAGATTACTGGCTATAGGTGGAGAGCCGTATTCTACACTACAAGAATTTACAGAACATTCTGTCATTAAAGAGAACCCGGAAGATAAGAATCTTTCTGAAACTGACATGGTTAGAGCGGTTATCGAAGACTACGAAACACTGCGTACGTCATTAGATAAAGGGATTCAGTTAACAGAAGATGCTGGAGACTTTGTGTCGAATGATATGCTTATTGCTATGAAAGAAAATGTGGACCTGACTATTTGGATGCTGCAAGCTTTCTTAGGTAATGAAGCGACAAAAGCGAGATAAAAAGAAGTATATGTAGAAGCAAGGTTAGATGTTACAGTCTAACCTTGCTTTTTTAGATGCTAAGACTTGACATGAATAGATTTCGGTTATAAACTAGGCTTAACGATTACAAATGTAAACAAAAAATGGAGGGATTTATATGAGTAAACATCATAATCATTCAAGTCACGACGAACATGTGGGTCATGCGCATCATGACCATCAAGTAGAGGAAGAACATCACCATGCAGGCCATGACCACGGGGGACACCATCACCATCATGGGAACTTTAAAGAACTTTTCTTTAGATCATTGCCAATCGGTTTAATCATCATGATTATATCCCCAATGATGGGTATTACCTTGCCTCTTCAATTCACTTTTACGTATTCGGACATACTTGCCGTTGTTCTGTCAACTGGTCTATTTTTTTACGGGGGGAAACCATTCTATCAAGGGGCTATAAATGAATTTAAACAGAAACAACCGGGAATGATGGCCTTAGTTTCGCTTGGTCTAACGGTCTCTTATTTTTACAGTGTTTATGCTGTGATTGCCCGTTATACGACAGGGGAGCACGTCATGGACTATTTCTTCGAATTCGCGTCGCTCATTTTAATCATGCTGCTGGGGCATTGGATAGAAATGAGAGCAGTGGGCGAAGCAGGGGATGCACAGCAGTCTTTAGCTGAACTTCTCCCTAAAGAGGCTCAGGTTATATTAGAGGACGACGAAGTAGTGAGCCGCCCTGTATCCGAACTAAAAATAGGAGACATCGTCCGTGTACAAGCTGGAGAAAGCATTCCGGCAGACGGTATCATTATCCGTGGTGAAACCAAAGTAAACGAATCTTTACTGACGGGCGAATCCAAACCTGTTGAAAAGAAAACGGGGGACGAAGTTATTGGCGGATCGACCAATGGGGAAGGAGCTATTTATTTAGAGGTAAAAGAAACTGGGGAAAAATCCTTTATCTCTCAAGTTCAATCCTTAATTGGTGAAGCTCAGAACCAGCCGTCTCGTGCAGAAGATAGAGCTCAAAAAGTAGCGGGTTGGCTCTTTTACATTGCTGTGGCGGCAGCCATTATAGCCTTTGTTGTTTGGTTAGTGTCCGTTGACTTACAGACGGCCATTGTCTTTACGGTAACGACTTTAGTCATTGCCTGTCCGCATGCCTTAGGCCTAGCTATTCCGCTCGTTGTAGCTAGAAGTACGAGCTTGGGTGCGGGACGCGGTTTACTCGTTAAAGACCGTCATGCTTTAGAATTGGCGAAGAATGCTGATGTGATGGTATTGGATAAAACAGGAACACTCACTACAGGTGAATTCAAGGTTGTTGGTGTGACACCCCTAAAAGAAGGCTACTCAGAAGAAGAGCTGACTGCGTTAATGGCAGGAATCGAAGGCGGGTCCAGTCACCCTATCGCTCAATCCATTGTTGACTATGCTGACATTGAAAATATAAAACCTGTCTCATTTGATTCTGTGGATGTGCTGTCAGGATCGGGTGTCAAAGGTCAAGCAAATGGAAAGAACTATGAATTAATCAGCCTGAAAGCGTATGGGAAAGACATAAACGTAGACATACCAGCCGGTTCTACTTTAAGTGTTTTAACCGAAGAAGGCGAAGCCATCGGGTCGATTGCACTTGGAGATGAAATAAAAGAATCGAGTGCCCAGTTGATTCAAAGATTAAAAGATAATGGGATTAAACCGTTAATGGCAACGGGAGATAATGAAGAAGCGGCTAAGAGTGTGGCTGAAGAATTAGGGATGGATTATAAAGCAAACCTGTCACCGCAAGATAAATATGATTTAGTCGATCAGTTGAAAAAAGAGGGTCAAACGGTCGTCATGGTCGGAGACGGAGTAAATGACGCCCCTTCCCTTGCTCTAGCGGATGTTGGTGTTGCTGTAGGTGCGGGAACACAAGTGGCTTTGGATTCAGCAGATGTCATTTTAACTCAGTCAGATCCAGGGGACATTGAGTCATTTATAGAACTTGCGAACAAAACAACGCGTAAAATGAAGCAGAATTTAGTATGGGGTGCCGGATATAATTTCTTGGCTATTCCATTAGCTGCCGGAGTACTGGCACCCATAGGAATTTCCTTGACGCCAGCCGTCGGAGCTATATTAATGTCATTATCTACAGTTATCGTCGCTGTTAATGCCATCTTTTTAAATTTAGAAAACTAATGCAAGACACACGCTTTGCTTAGCAGGTTAGTCCCTTGCTAACGTGAAGCGTGTGTTTATTTATAGCTGAAGAAACTTAGTTAAACAAAACGTTTGAACTCAAATAATAGAGGTTAACTCCCGCAAACACGGCTAAATAAAGAAACTGATCATTTACCGATAACTGATTGTCGAACACCATCAAAAGCACGGCAACACTGAAAAGGAGCTGTCCAGCGAAAACCCTGGAAGGGCTAGCTGTCCCTCCGCTGTCATCCGGAGTAGGAATCTTTGATAAAAACCAGAAAACGAACACAGATAAACTGGAAACAGTTATGAGTACCCCATTCAATATAGAGAGCTGGGCAAGGTTAAGCAACGATAAGGTATCCATCCATATGTTTTGTACAATGAACAGGATGCCAGCTATTGGAGTGACAATGATGCCTAACTTCTGACGGTCTGAAAACAAACAAATTGTTGTCATGGCTAGGGTAAAAATTAGAAGGAATAAGCTGCTTTCCTTGTTAAAAGAAAGGAACAGAGTGAATCCGAATAAAGAAAGAATATCTAATAGGGTTAGCTTTTTGCCAGTGATACCATTAACTAATCTGAGCAAAAGGAGGAGCCAAAGGACAATAAGAATGTGAATGGTTTCAAAAAACAGAAGATTGACAAGAGAAAAGACAACAGTTAAAAAGGCTGAATAAGGTTGAGCTGGGTTAAGTTCTCTCGATAAGGCCCAGGCTAAGAACACACTGCCACCTAAAAAGATACCAGCTGATAATTCTCCTAGCCAAAGCCAAGAAAAAACCAAGGTAGCAATCGAAAAAAGTACAATCATCAAATTAGTTTTATAACTTAAATCTATTTTTCTACCTAATGTAAACATACATACGCTCCTATCGAGGATTAAAGTTAACTATGATCTCACTCGTCCATTTATAGTCTTTTAAATAAAAGACAGGACGTATAAACTCAACTGCTTTTCGATAATTAAAGTATAAATAAAAAACAGAGTTTATTATTCACTTACTTTTTGACAGTGAGCCTCCTGTTTGTTATAGTTAGTTTTATAAATTTATCAACTGAACGATAGTGAAGAGAAGAGTACAGCTGTTATGCCTGATACAGAGAGTCCGGTCGGTGGAAAAGGACAAGGTCTAATGGTTGGAAGTGCATCTCTGAATCTTATCATTGAAGCCTTTTATGGCAGTAAATGGTAACGGTTAGTACCCGTTAAAAATACCTGACTGATGAGTCTTTAGACTCTAGCAGTCTCTTTGAGTGTACACATGTACAGAAACAAGGTGGAACCGTGAAGCTGTCCTTCGCCCTTGCTTGTAAGCTTTTTTGTTTATGAGCAGGGCTTTTTTTAATGTAAAAATGAAGGAGTTTGGTAGGATGTCTGTGTTAGTAAAGAAGGGTTAATTAAATGTAAGAAACTATGGTTAGGGTGTCAAAACCTAACCGGTTTACTACTTTTCCTTGTTAACAGTGCGATTTT
>NZ_BAAACW010000005.1:361-12538 GCF_039521845.1 Alkalibacterium iburiense | reverse complement strand
AGTTCAATATTCTAACTGATCTTTACGGTAAAAGGATAGAACGTCGTTCTTAGGGGTGCGAAACTTGAGTCATTAACTGTATTATCAAGTCCTGAATAGTATAATAGTTAGGGTTCTCTTCTTGTGAAGGATGAACGGGAATCCAAAAATAGTCGTCTCCTATATATTCCACGTTATGTAGATGGACAACGAGAATATACTTTTCCCATTTTTTTATATACTCTATTGTTTGACTTCCAGCAGACATTAAGTAATCTCCAATATCAATACAGAGCTTTATATTATACTTATCCCAGGTCTCAACTGGAAAATCATGTAAAGCGTCTATTCCCACACTCGAACGGTTGAGACCTAATTTGGGCTCACACACAATAGGGATATTATATTTCTCTTGTAAGACTTGTAGCTTTTTCAACCCATTGTCTATTAATGTGTTTGAATCGCGTTCGCTTTCTTCTTTAAAATAAGGAAAGTGGACAAGTATATATTCAGCTCCTAACTCGGACATGTGTTTGACTTCTTTTTCAAACTGAATCCAAGACTCCTCGGAATCATAATGTACTTTTTCCAATAAATCATATTTGCTTTGATTTCTGTATAAAGGAGAATGGAGTCCAAATGTGAGTCCGTGCCTATTATGCTCGTTTAAAAATGTTTTAAACGCGTCTTGATTTGAAAATTCACCTATTTCGATGTGTTTCACATATTTCTTATTGAATAAATAAGTAAATTTCTTTGGATCAGATAGAATAGTACTGCCAGATATTCCTATCGAGTGATGAGTCATTCGTATTCACGCACCTAAAGATTTATTTTTCTTTTATCTGTTATCCATAAGCAGGAATTCATCTTCACTATGATAACCTATAGATAAATTAGTTCATTTTCAAAACATGCTTGCTATCTATGTCATTGTTGTTTCGAATTCATAGAAGGGTCAGCAAGTTTATCTATGAAGGGGTAGATGTCTTCCATAGATGGAAAAGGAGCTTCATTATTCAAAAATTCAAGATAGACTAACTTGATTAGATTTTCTGTCTTTAGAAGTGTGTCTATTGTCTTCTTATTATCCAGGCCAGTGAATGGCAGTTCGTTCATAAGTAGATGCTTGATTTCTTCATAAGCAGAAATCTTATAGCTGCTGTCAAAAATATCTTCTTTTGATTTAGCCATCATTTCGACCTTAAATGAAGTGTATTCAGAATTCAGTTTATCTTTTAAACGTTTAATCATGTCTCTCTCCTATTCTCAGAAAACCTCTACAGATTATATATAAACAAGCTAGTCGACAATATTCGTAATATACCTCTTCAATTCTTCCAACCGTTCTAATGTATCCTTCACTCCCAAGTCATACATGGCCTGCAATTTATTTGGATCTCTTTCGAGTCGTTTAATCGGAATCGTTTGTGAAGGACGAATGACAAAGGTCTCCCCTCTTTTCTCCTCTTCAATAATCTTTTCTACAGTATTATTGTAGTTTAGATAGCGATTCTTTAATGTCTCTTTGAATTTTGGATAATTTTTATACCATCTATCAATGAGAAACGAGTTGGGCTTGGTTTTCCTATAAGCTAATGGTCGGGTTAATATGACGAGTCTCTTGTTGAATCCCAGTTCCTTTGCTTTTTCAAAGGGGATGCTGTCTGCGACTCCGCCATCTAGATAGTAGGTTCCATCTAGTTTAATGGGTTTTGAAACAAATGGCATTGAACCGGAAGCTCTCAGTACTTCCATTTCCTTGAATGGCTCTGTGATATGTTTATACTCTGCTTGTCCTGTTTCCATATTCGTAACCGTGGCATAAAAGTCTATGCCCGACTGTTTAAAGGCGTCTTCATCAAACACATCCAGTGAGAATGGGACGGTATAATATGCAAAATCCTTACTGATAATATCTCCTGTCTTAATCAATTGCCGAATACCCATGTACCGTTTATCTTTTATGTATGTTTTGTTATACCTTAAGGCTCTCCCCTTTTGTCCTGAGGCATAATTGATTCCAAATAAAGCGCCAGCTGAAACTGTCACCATTCCGCCTACTTTAATCTCTTCATTCATCAGTGTATCCAGCACGCCAGCCGTGTAAAGCCCGCGCATACCTCCGCCTTCAAGCACTAATCCTACATCTTTCATGTACTCACCTTTTCATCCATATACTCTTGCATACTCTTGCTTCTTCATTACTATACCATTTTTATACAGGAAAAATAAACAACCCATGCCAGTACAGCATAGGTTCAAACGATTATAAATCAATTATTTTTCTTCTACTCTTTTACCTACTGCTTCGGCAATATCTTCAACAGTAGATAGTGAAGGTTCCATTGTAGCATTCTCGATACGAGCAATAGTGGATCTGGACTTATTCACTTTCTCTGCAAATTTTGTTTGGCTTAATCCCGTTTGAGATCTTAATTCAAATATTAAATCTGCTAAGTCTAGCTTTCTTTGTTCTTCAACGTAAGCTTTTTTAAATTCTTCACTTTCATTCATACGTTTTTTTAAAGCTGTACTATTTTTACTCATTTTTAACACTCCTTTATTGAGAGTGGAATTTATTCCTAATGTTTTTTATTCTCACAATTTCTCTAATGCAGCTTCAGCATTCTAATAATATTTTAGAAGAAGTCATTTGATATTATGTTATTCTAAGATTTTTCTAGTGTTTGAAATTTTGTCCCAATGAATAAAGTGATATTAGTAATCACTAATCGACTAAAAATTACAAAGTCAGTTATTTTAAATAGTAAAAAAAGATTTCCACCCTGATTTGCTGGAGTCTTGTTAGGTTTGACAAATGTTTTAATGTTAATGCCAAAATAAATGTTAAACAGAGAATGAATCCGTATGCTTTTTAAGAAAGGCAATAACCTCCTCCACTGTCTCTTCATGATAGAAAGCCGGTCCGCCGTGTCCAGCACCGTCTATACAATAAAACGTTGAGTCTAATCCCAAGTCCAAACAGCGCTTTTGTAGTTCTATCCCCTGCTCAAAAGGAACCACATCATCTTTATTCCCATGCATCGTCAGTAAAGGCGCATAAGTTGTCTCCTTATTTAAGTAATACCGAACAGAAGCGCGCAGTGCTTTCTCTTGATCATTGAGTGATAGAAAGTCTCCTAAAAGAAGATTTTCCGGACTTGTGGGACTGTCATGAGGCACATTGGAACGATAGTCCGCAATAGTAGTGAAATCCGTCACTCCATAAAAATTGAGAAAAGCTTTGACATCTGGTAAAGGTTCGGTGGAATCCGTATCTAAGTCTGTGCTGTTCCAAGTTGCCCAGCATAGTAATGATGTATGCCCTCCGCTTGAATCGCCAGATACAAACATGTTCGATGAGTCAATTCTCAATTCTTCTGACTGTTTAGCCAAGTAACGGACAGCTGTTTTAGCATCTTCTACATGACTGGGGAATTGAGCAGCTGGAATAGGCAAGTATTCGACAATCGCTAAAATATAGCCGCTGGTCACGATTTTTTTCAAAATCATACATATGGTCATATAAATCCTGCTGGAACCAAGCAGAGCCTTGAATATGTACGACAAGCGGATAGATTTGACTGTCATCACCCTGATCAGGATAAATGAGACGCACACGCAGATTCTGTCCATTCTTACGGGTATAGACGTGGTCTACCGGGACGACTCTGGCTCTTACATTGTGAGGATCGGCAGGCAGTGTTTTCATTCCTTGTACTGTGGCTTCTGATTTAGGGAATTCAGTTGTCTTATCGGTCATGATTAGTCAGTCCTTTTTCATTCATTTTATATTGAGTGTAAAACTATCTCTAGACTAAGTCAACACGAAATGTAATCGATAACAGGATTGAATTAAAAAGGACCTGCACAGTTTCAGAACCTGTGCAGGCCAAGGAGTTAGAGTTTAACGAGTCGTTCGACTTTGAAGCTTCCAGCTGTAAACATAACAAGGCCATATAGACTAATGACTCCTATATGAGGGAAAAGCTGCCCTGTATCGAGTGATTCAAATACCCAGTAATAAGGGGAGATATACTGAATAGCGGATAATTGGTCAAGCGATTGGGTGAACAGCGGGACAAAAACAAGAACCATAATAAGCAGCAGTCCCAGCATCTGGATGAGCGTTTCATTCTTAAATACTCTAAAGAGCAGCATCGTCAGCCCCATCACAAATATTCCCATCGAAAGAATCAAGCCTAAGCCCAGTCCGAGATTGGTTAATGGGATAGAAAAGACAGCACTCGCCAGTAGAACAATGAGTACGTTAGAAAGAACGGAATAAATCATATACGCTCCCAGTACACTTCCTAGTATCTGCCAACTGTAGATATTTGAAATAATACTCCGAGTCAGAAGACCTTCTTTACGCATCTTTGCTAAGTCTCCGGCAATAAACCCGGTAGAGTATCCCATGAAGAACAGAAGCATGAATAGCATAAAAGCCATATTAGAGTTAACCGGTACAAAAGAAGAATCAATCGCCGGTTCGGATGCTTCAGTTGTCTCAAATATGATTCCAGCTTCTTCAAAGGCTTCATCCCTCAAGGCATCCGTCAATATACTTAGAAATTCTGCTTCAAACAGCGGGTCACGATTGGAGCCATTAATGCTATGCACTTGGATAGACGTGTCAGAGTGCGGGAATCCTTCTGGTATCTCGTATACCATAGACACTTCTATTTGATCCAATTGGGCAAAAGCCTCTTCTTCGTTAGTCACAAAATACTCCTGATAAGGGTCATCCAGTTGAGGGACAACGGTTTCGGTCACATAATCCGAATGGTTAACAACCGCATTAGCCTGTTCAGAGAGCAAACTGGATTCAGATTCCATAATAAAAAGGAAGGCAAAGATAATAACAAGAGGAAACGCTAAGGACATGATTAAAAAGCCCCAGTTTCTTAAGATAATTCTTTTTAAGTGAAACCAGGTTAAACGGATGGTCTTCATGCCAGGTGCAGCTCCCTTCTGTGTTTAAATCGAATAGTCAAGCTAGTAATCAAAAGACTGGCGGCTAATAAGCCTACAAATACCGGCCAATGTTCCAAGGCTCTTTCGTTCTGCATATAATCATAGAAAGGCTGATTAAAGAGGAGACGAATAAAATTCTGACTGAAAAACTCCCCTACCTGTCCGCCTATCATTTTGTCAACGGGCAAGAAGCCAAAGAGCATGTATAGCATCAGCACGCCTTGATAAACCCAATTTGAGAAGTGATCTGGAATCATATGCAAAAGCGCGGCACTGATACTCTGGAAAAACAGAGCATAGTTCAGACTCCACAGAATATAAAAGAGTGGATGACCTGTAAAGGTCTGCGAGTCTATGAGTCTCCAGATGATTAAAAACAGGATGATGATGACGGTATAAATAAGGGTGTTCGTCATGACTTCAAATAAAACGACTTGTTTAGGAGATAACGGCACCACTCCGAGTCTTTTTCTCGTCCCTTGAAGTTCTTTGTTTGTACTCATTCCAGCCCCACCAGACAAAGTCATGATTAAAATGTAAATGACCCCTGTGACAGCTGTGAACTGATTACTCGTTAAAGCTGTTTGGGAATGATAGGTGGTCGGTGTAAAGACTGCATCACTGTTTAGTTCACCTAACTCCTCAAGAGAGTTCTGGAGTGTAGCGATAACAGCCGGGTCTTCGATGGACACTACCTCTTCCAGGAGCTGTTCCTGATCGAGCAGGGCTTGTTGCCACTGCATGACCAGCTGCTTGAGCATGGCTTCTTCTGAAGACGAACTGTTTTCTTTTGTTTGAATCGTTATCAGCGTGTCTGCTAAGCGGTCACTATAGTCTGCTTGAATGTACAGATGGAAATCCGAGTCTTCTTCATCCGTGATGTTAAGGAAGGCCTGCATCTCATCACCGGATAAAGTGTCAGACAAGACACTCCCCCATTCTCCCCTATCGTCATTTTGTAGGCTGATGTCAATGGGGTCATTATCCCCTTCAGGAACAAATGCGGACCGATAGGAAAAGCCTAATATAAAGGTTAGAAATAAAGGCAAGAGTAAAAACACACTGAGAATAATATGCCCTTGCTTTAAGTCAGCTCGTATATTGGTTTTTAAATAAATCCAAAACTTTGACATGGCGGCTCCTCCTTAATCTCTCAGTGTTTTGCCTGTTAATTGTAAAAAGGCTTCTTCTAAACTTAATTCTTCTTTTTTTAATGTAACAAGTTCAATCTGATTTTCAGCTATAACACGCATCAGTTGAGGTGTTTGGAATTCAATGGGATCCACAATGAGGTGGATGGTGTTGTTTTCCAGTAAAATTTGCTGGACACCTTTTAAATGTGTCTGGAGCGTTTCTTCTATATCTAAAGGGATACGCACCACTTCAATGAGCCACTTCACATTGTCTTGAACCATTTGCTTGATTTCTTCCTGTGACCCGTACCCGACTCTCTCCGTTATCGAGAATAAAGAGACGGTCACACAAGGCTTCCACTTCTTCCATGTAATGAGACGTGTATAAGACGGTTGTTTTGTATTCCTCATTCATATACTTGATGAATTCAAAGATTTTATTTCTGGACTGCGGGTCTACCCCAACGGTTGGCTCGTCCAGTATCAGTAATTTCGGGCGGTGTAAAATACCGGCTGCGATATTGAGACGGCGTTGCATCCCACCTGAAAAAGTTTTGACTGCTTTTTTCTTCTGGTTCTCTAAACCCACTATTTCCAATGCTTCTTCTATCCGGCTCCGCAATAATTTACCGGATAAGCCGTATAGGCCTCCAAAATACTCTAAATTGGACGGTGCATTTAACTCTTTCATCAAAGCTATATCTTGAGGAACTAAACCGATTTGCTCCCGTATGTGTACCATGTCTTTAGGCACGTGTTTGCCATCTACATAGATGTCGCCTGAATTCATTGGAGTCAACCCGGTCATGACATCTATGAGAGTCGATTTTCCAGCTCCATTTGGTCCGATGAGGCCAAATCGTTCTCCGCTCTCTATTTCAAAAGACACATTTGTTAAAACGGATTGATTGCCGTACTTTTTATAGACATGTTTAATTTCTACATCACTCATTTGAAAACCCTCCTCTTTCTATTGTCTTTATTATAATCCCTATAGAGATCGGTGACTATTCACTCCGGTAACGCAATGGGATGACTTAAGTCACGATATAAAAAAGCCTTAGTCACATGAGGCTGACTAAGGCTTATAAGATAGAGAGTTAAGACATGAGTCCTTTTTCAAAGGCAAAAATGGCCAGTTGAGTCCGGTCTCTTAAGTCTAACTTTCTGAGGATGGTGGTTATATTGTTTTTAATGGTACCGAGGGATAAGTAAAGTTTATCCGCTATCTCTTGGTTGCTTAAACCACTGGCTACCAAACGTACTATATCGACTTCTTTTGGTGATAAGTCAAAAGCCAGGGCATCAAATAGAGGCTTATCAGCCGTTCGTGTCAAATTCAACATTTCTTTTCCAATTTTCCCATCCAGAACCATATTACCATTGAACACAAGGTTGATGGATTCAGCTATGTCATCACTACTGCTGTCTTTCAATAAATAACCGTATGCTCCTAAGCGCATCGCCTGGGATATGTACTCGGTATCTTGGAAAGTGGTTAAAACCAACACACTAATGTTCGGGTGATTCGTTTTTATGAGACGTGTACCTTCTATGCCATTGGATACAGGCATCCGAATATCCATCAGCACCACATCAACGGCATGACTATCACAGAACTCGGCTGCTTCTTGTCCGTTTGAAGCCTGGCCTACAATAGAAAGAGAAGGATAGGATGCGAGTAAAATAGCAAGACCGTTTCTGATTAATTGCTCATCATCGACGAGTAAGACTTTAATGGGTGTATCAGACATATCCATTTCCTCCTTTCGGTATCACAATGCGCACGTTAAATCCGGCATGTAAAGACGAGCGAACGGTTACTTTTCCGCCTAATAACTGAGCGCGTTCTTCCATACCGGAAAGCCCCATCTGCGGTTTGATGTCATCTGTTCCGACCCCGTTATCCTGCATAGTTAAAATAACGGAACGATCCGTAAAGTGAAGGTGAATTCT
The DNA here is from genome assembly GCF_039521845.1 of Alkalibacterium iburiense. NCBI lineage: Bacteria > Bacillati > Bacillota > Bacilli > Lactobacillales > Carnobacteriaceae > Alkalibacterium > Alkalibacterium iburiense. The sequence goes on along the minus strand of NZ_BAAACW010000005.1, from coordinate 4,490 downwards.
CACTTCTGTCGCTTGACTGTGTTTAGATGAATTCCCTATAAATTCTTGAATGGCTCGAAAAAGCAATGCCTCTTGTTCTTCGTTTAACGTCCATTGCTGGTCATTATGGTTAAAAAAGATATGAAAGGGACTGGTATTTTCGTACTCTTTCATTAAGTTATTTAACCGTTCAAAAAAAGCGATTTGAGTATAATTTGCCGGTTTTAAAGCATGAATAACGGACCGGACTTCAGCCAAGCCTTTTTGAGTAAACTCATGCAATTCACCTAACATATTCGATGCCGTGGGATCCGATTTTTCCGTCAGTTTCTGAAGAGCAGCGGTTTGGATGACAAGGGTTGAAAGAGTGTGCCCGACCGAATCATGTAAATCTCTTGAGATACGGTTTCTTTCATTCAAAGTGTAAACTTCTTCCATTGACTGCATATGAGTATGTAAGAGAGTGGCTTTCTCTTCTAGTTCATCTTGGATAAGTTTTAGCTCGTATTGCCGTTCGGTTCTATCTTTGATAACCAAGCTTTGTTCCGCAGACCACCAAGCTAAAGTTAAGACTCCTATAAAGACCAGAAGTGTATGCAGTGCAGGCCAAGATGTGAGGAACGTCCATTGCAAGCTTAAGAGAATCCCTAGGATGCCTATTGCCGTACCCGCTCCTTTGCGTGACCATTCTGTTCGGATATCTATCATCAAAAGAGCTAATAGCAAGAAAGGCAACTGAGGCAAAATGGCTGTATTGATGACACTCAATAGAGCGATGATCCCAAGCATGACTCCCCTAAGGACGGGTCTTTCAACATAGAACCAGAGTAAGTGAAAAGCAATGATCCATATGAACAGCCAGTAAAAATCTGTTTTCCAAAAAGTGGATTGGGTGGCGTATTGCATTAAGCTAAGCCCAGTCAGAATGATTTTAATCAGAATCATGTTCCCTTCCCCCTTTCCTTTCTCTCTTGTTCTTTTATTATACGCCTTGGCTTCAAACAGACACAAACTTCATTTGTAATAAAAATAATAGCAACGAAAAAAGCTACCCTCACCTTTTCAAGTCAGGATAGCTTTGAATGTATGATGCTTATAGTGTCTTTATCAATCGGCCAGTGGATTTACTCATCTGCCTCGACTTCAGAAGTCACTTGTCTAACTGTTTCTTCGACTTCTTCCCGATTCATTTTCTCGCGGCCTTCTTTCATCGCGTCTAAACTCTTGTGGGCAAAAGCTAGTGGGAGTTTACAAAAGACGATGGTGCTTTTATCTGTTAAAGTTTCCATATATAAGTCCGCCTTGGCTAAATTCTCTTCAGCATAGGCAAATAAATCGGCCCGTGTCCAACCATCTGGGACAAAGCTGACACCCCGTTCATCTAAGTCTTCTTCTTCATTTCTTAAAATGTTGACAGCTTGTAACCCACGACCGAAACCAATGGATAATTCAAAGTCTTTATCGCCATCGTATCCGTAAGACCAGTTCCAGAGTTTCGATAGCAGGACACCAACTATTCCAGCCACGTAGTAGGTGTAGTCGTCTAAATCCTCTTTCGTTCGTACATCCCAATTTTTATCTGCCCATTTGCTCATGCCATAAGCCATTTCTGATCCTGTTTCTCTCACAATCGGTTGAGCGGTCTCTGGACACGCCTCAATCCAATCCACTAAACGCACAGACACTTCTGGCAATTGGTCTTTGATGGGCGCAATAATCGCAAAATATTCTTCTTCAGTAAAGGGGTGTTTAAAGAGTTCACTTAACTGCATTAAGATAGTGGAAATAACGTCGTTTGGAATATCTTCATGGTCTTCAATCTCATCAATCGCTCGGTAAACGAGATAAGCTGTTGAGACAGCCTCTTTTAAATCCTTTTTGAGTAATTTGATGGGAATATAAAACGTGCGGCTCGTTTCTTTCAGCACACGCATCACGTCTTTTGGAAACTTGTTCTTCTTCAGCATAGTAATCTCCTCTTCGCACAATAATCTATTCTCTTATTATATAAGAACCCACTGCAACTTAAAAGGAATAAAGGATGAACCTCTCATTTCTTTTAAAAGAAGCCTAAAACTTGTCTTCATAAAGGCACTTTAATCTGGCAGAGGTACCCAATGAGTTGTCTGATTCTTAAAGACAACTAGCTCGTTCACATCATGTGCCCTTAGGAGAGAAAAAGCATCTGAAAAGTGGAATTGGTAGTCTTCTGAAACATGCGCATCCGAGCTTACTGTAAATAACTGTCCGCCCAAACTTTTATAAAGGCCAATGGCATAATCGTATAAGTGCGCATTGTCATAAGCATACATGCTGCGCGTGTTCAGTTCCAGTGCTTGATTCTGCTCGATAATTACCTTAAATATAGCTTTCAATGTCTCTTCGGCTGGTTTTAAATCAGAGACCTTGACCTTGTCATAGCCTCTTAGTCCGTAATCAAAATGAGCTAACACATTGGCATAGGGAGCCTCCTTGATGCCTTGCAGCATTAAACTGTAATAATCCTCCACATGCTCCGTTAAATCTTTTGTATCATGGTTCAGAGTCATGAAACCCTGGCCGCCATTGTGGTGGATGCTGAATAAAATAATATCAAATGATTTGTCTGCTAAATAGGCTTCAATCCGATGACGGTCTCTATACGTGAATCCCACTTCAATGCCTTTTAACAAGCGGTTTTTATACTTTTTGTTGAGACGGTGAATGGTTTCCACATAAGAGTCGTAATCGAGTACAGCGTCTTTCATATTCTGGCTGGGACGGTAGAAATCCAAATGCTCCGTTGTCACAACGGGTAAATCCGTCTGTTTTAAATAGTTTTCAAAGTGCTCCGTCGAATCGGGTGAATAATAGGTGTGAGAGTGTTGATCATAATAACGCAATCGTCTTCCTCCTTTTGATAAACTATCTATCATTTAGTATAAATGATGAATGTAAAAAAAGCGTATAAAACGGGTCAATCCTTTATTACCTATCGTAAAGGCTACATTTCTTGTAATATTTTTAGAGGTGATTTATCCTTTAGATATGAGCTATCAATTTATAATTATTGAATAAGGAGCTGGTGAAGCAACTATGTATAAGATTGGATTAGTTTACAATAAACCGAAAGAGATGACGGAAGAGGAAAAAGCACTGGACCCAAGAAGTTATCGTCAGAATGAAATCATTGCGCATGATATTAAAGAAGCTTTTGAATCCAAGGGTCATGACGTGACGTTAATTCCTGCCTATACCAGTTTATTGTACGACATTAAACAAGTTGGTGAACTGGATGTGATATTCAATTCAGCCGTCGGTATCAATCACAAGAATGAACAGGCAAATATTGCTGGGATGTTAGAGTTACTCGATATTCCTTTTGTCGGTTCAGGTTTACTCCCTCAAGTGATTTCTTTAAATAAAGAGCATGCGAAAGCTACTTTTAAAGCAGCTGGTGTACCAGTCTCTCCTTTCCAGGTGTTTTATTCGGTTGAGACTCCTTTGGATAGTGACTTATCTTTCCCTCTTTTTGTGAAACCAGTTAGAGAGGGATCTGCTGTCGGGATTACTGAGGATAGTATGGTCAATAACGAAGAAGAATTACGTGCTCAAGTCAATTATGTTCTTGAGAATTTTAACCAACCGGCCTTAGTCGAAGGGTATTTAAGTGGACGAGAATTTTCAGTAGCTGTTTTAGGCACGGAGACTCCAAAGACTTTACCTATAATGGAAGTCATCATTCCAGAAGAATACGGAACAACTCAAACGGTAGATGTGAAAGCCGAAAATGTGGTCACTCGCAGTTGCCCGGCTGATATTACCGATGAACTTGCTGAAGAGATATCCAAAACAGTTTTAAGAGCTTATAAAGCCTTAGGTTGTTCAGAATATGCCCGAGTGGATGTCAAATTAGACGACGATGGTATTCCAAATGTAATTGAACTCAATGCGATTCCTGCACTCGAAGCGGGTTATGCTCACTATCCTCTAATGGCTGAAGAAGCTGGCTATGATATGCCTACATTAGTAGAAATATTAGTCAAAGAAGCTATCCAAGCTAGCGAAAGCGGGCGTATTTCATAAACTCCTTTTGATTAAGTGACACTTAGTAGCGAAAAACTATGAGTAAGTGTCATCCAAATAGCTTTGAGTGACACTTAGTAGCGAA
>NZ_BAAACW010000005.1:0-313 GCF_039521845.1 Alkalibacterium iburiense | reverse complement strand
CTTGAGTGACACTTAGTAGTGAAAAATTATGAGTAAGTGTCATCCAAACAGCTTTAAGTGACACTTAGTAGTGAAAAATTATGAGTAAGTGTCATCCAAACAGCTTTAAGTGACACTTAGTAGTGAAAAACTATGAGTAAGTGTCATCCAAACAGCTTTGAGTGACACTTAGAAGAGAAAATTTATAAGTAAGTGTCATTCAAATTGTATTTCAGTAAAAAAAAGACAGCCGATAATGGGAGGGTGCTGAAAAAGAAACCCTTTTTAAGGGCTATAAATGGGTAAAATAAATAATCAGTGATTATCTGGTAAA
>NZ_BAAACW010000004.1:0-4300 GCF_039521845.1 Alkalibacterium iburiense | reverse complement strand
AAACTTAATCAAAACGCAAATTAATTTGGTAAAATAGCCTCTAAAATCAGAGGTATGAATTATTCAGGTATAGGTAACAAATGTAAATAGGTTTTACAAATGTAAAAAGGAGAATTTATATGAAATTATATAAAGAGACAATTACTCTACAATCAGAAGGTGATACGCCTAGTTATATTGATGTCACGCCACAGGTGAGAGAGGTGATTAAAGAGAGTGGAATTAAAGAAGGACTTGTGACAGTCATTTCCCCTCATACAACTTGTGCTGTTTTCTTTGAAGAATTTTCTCATGATAGAGACAGCAATGGGGATGAGTATTTGCAGATTGATTTAAATGAAGCTCTTGAAAAAATCATTCCTAAACACACTAGCGCCTCCACTTATCACTATCCGGGAGAAGAACATTACAAGGAAGTTGAGAAATGGCCAAATATTGAAGAGTATCTACCTGGAGGGGATCGGTCATACTTGTGGAATGGGGACGCCCATTTAAAATCAACGATTATTGGGTCGAGTGAAGTGTTTGATGTGACGGATTACACCTTGGGGGTGGGAAAAACGGGCTATATTTATTTTGTAGATTTTGATGTCACGAGACCGCGTGAGCGCAGATGTTTGATTACTGTGATGGGAGAATAAGTTGAAGGGAGTTTATCGATGTGTTAGTGAATTCAAGGCAGTTATTTAAAGAAGCTCAAAAAAAGAGTTTTGCTATTCCGGCAACCAATTTTATTACCTTAAATATGGCAAGAGTTTTTGTCCAAGTGGCTGAAAAAAGAAAGTTACCGTTAATCTTGCCTTTTGCTCAGTCGCATCGGGAATTTATCCCTTTAGAAGAAGCAGCGTTAATTGGTAAGTATTTTGCTAAAAAAGCAAGGGTACCGATTGTCTTGCATTTAGATCATGGGGAAGACATAGATTTTATAAAAAAGGCGATTCAGTTAGGTTTTTCTTCTGTCATGATTGATGCCTCTCAAAAACCCTTTGAAGAAAATATAGCCATTACAAAAGAAGTCGTTGAGTATGCACATAAGTATGATGTCACAGTTGAAGCTGAACTAGGGCATGTCGGAGCAAATGAAAATTTTGAAGCACATGAAGTTATCGACTCTGTTTACACAGATGACAAAGATGTCGAGCTGTTTGTAAAAGAAACAAATGTGGATTCTTTAGCTGTCTCTATTGGAACAGCTCACGGTGTGTATATAGGCACTCCACAAATCAGTTTTGACACCTTAAATGAGATTACGGCCATAACAGATATTCCACTCGTTTTGCATGGGGGCTCATCAACAGGAGATGATAATTTAAGACAATGTGCACTTAATGGTATGGCAAAAATCAATATATTCACCGATTTTTTAAATGGAGCTTACGATGCCATACAATCTCGGAATCCATCAAACTTTTTAGATGTGATTCAATTCTCTGATAAAGCAATGGAAGAGGTATTGCATCACTATTATGACGTTTTTCAAACCCAAGCGGTTAATATCAAAAAGGAGGGAAGCCATGAGTAAAGGAGTTATTAACAAACCATTTTTCATTTTCAACCCAAAGTCCTATTTATACGGAAACGAATTATTAGATTTAGCTGTACTAGCAGATGAGCTAGCAAGTAAGAGTAACATTTCTGTTTTTGTAACCGCTCCCTATTCCGATTTGAAGTTAGTAAGTGAAAACACTGAACACGTGATAATTACCGCTCAACATATGGACGGGATTTCACCAGGAAGAGGTATGGGCCATGTCCTGCCGGAATCGTTATATGAAGCGGGTGCAAGAGCGACCGTTTTAAATCATGCGGAACATCCGATGACATTAAATGAACTTGTCCAGTCTATGAATAAAGCAAAAGAGTTAGGTATGGTCACAATTGTTTGTGCGGATTCTCTAGCAGAAGCGACAGCCATTGCTAAATTGAATCCTGATATCTTGTTATGTGAACCGACGGAGTTAATTGGAACGGGTCAAACGAGTGATGAGAATTACATCCGTCAAACGAATGAAGCGATAAAAAATGTTAATGACTCTATATTAGTCATGCAAGCGGCTGGAATTAGTACATCTGAGGATGTTTACAGAACCATTTCCTTAGGGGCTGATGGTACGGGTGCGACAAGTGGCATAGTGAAAGCCGATAACCCTCGACAGGCGCTTAAAGACATGATTCAAGCAGCTGATAGAGCTTATCAGTCACGTGATGGTAAGGAGTGAAGTGCTATGGGAAACACTTTTTATATGGATGAAGATTTAGTTTTATTAGATTTAAAAGAACGAGAAAAAGAAGCCGTTTTGCAGCATATTGCTTCCATTTTAGTGAAAAAAGGTATGGTTAAGTCCTCATTTGAAGAAGCCTTAATCAAAAGGGAGAAAGAGTATCCAACTGGTTTAATGGGTAACCAGTACGGTATAGCCATCCCCCATACTGATGCAGAACATGTTAATAAACAGTGTTTGTCCGTATCCATCTTGAAAACATCTCTTGAATTTATTCATATGGGGACGGATGACCAAAAAATTCCTGTTTCTTTAATTTTTACTTTAGCTATTAATAACCCTGAAGATCAGTTGGATTTACTACAAAAGCTGATGGCCCTTATACAAAATGACACACTGCTAGAACAATTAGTCAACAGTGAGGATAAGAAAGAAGTGATTAGTCTTGTCACAGATGCATTAAATTAGACAGACTGTTTTGTCCTACTGAGGCGGATTAGTCGACGGAAATAGGGAGGTGACTTAAACAGTAATCCTTTTGCAATTATTTGATTCACAAGAGTTGGTTTTTAATTTAAGGAGATTCTTTCATGTGGTAGAAATTAAGGAGGAACAACTCATGCAAACATTTGAACAAGTGATTCAATGGTTTCTTGATTTAGGGGCAGCCGTTATGTTGCCCATCGTCTTTATATTTGTGGGATTATTTTTTAGAGTCCCATTAGCTAAAGCGTTAAAATCAGCTTTAACTATCGGGATTGGTTTTATTGGTTTGAATTTAGTTATTGGATTATTAACAAGTAACTTGTCACCAGCTGCCGAAGCTATGGTACAGAACTTTAACCTTTCAATGGAAGTAGTCGATGTAGGGTGGCCGGCTGCCTCAGCCATTGCATACGGAACATTCTTAGGAAGTTTAGCTATTATCGTTGGTATAGGGGTGAATGCTCTTCTACTTTTGTTTGGCTTAACCAAAACTTTAAACGTCGACATTTGGAACTTCTGGCATATTGCTTTTATAGGGTCTCTGGTATATGCGGCAACAAACAACTTTGCTCTAGGAATATTTACTATGATCACTTTCTCTATGATGACATATTATCTTGGAGATAAAAGTGCGGTATATGTTCAAAAGTATTTTGGCTTAGAAAATATGTCTTTCCCTCACGGACAATCTTTAGCAGGATTTGTATTAGCTGTACCGATGAACTGGTTATTTGAGCGTATTCCGGGCTTGAATAAACTTAAACTGGATCCAGATACTGTTGAAAAACGATTTGGCATTTTTGGAGATAATACAGTCATTGGTTTTATTATCGGGGTTGTTATCGGGATACTCGCTAGTTATGACATTGGAGATATACTATATTTAGGTGTAGCGACTGGCGCTGTTATGATGCTCTTGCCACGAATGGTTTCTCTTTTAATGGAAGGATTAACTCCTATTTCAGATGCTGCTTCTAAATGGGTAAAAGATCGCTTTCCTGGAAGAAACTTATTCATTGGAATGGACAGTGCACTTGCAGTTGGACATCCAACCGTTCTAGCTGCTTCTATATTATTAGTTCCTATTACCCTATTACTAGCGGTTATTTTACCTGGTAATACGACTCTACCATTAGGAGACCTAGCCACTATACCATTTATGATTGCCTTAATGGTTCCTGTGTTTAAAGGAGACCTTCTGCGTTCTGTACTTGGTGGAGGTATCATGATGGGATTGGCTTTATATATATCCTCATGGGCTACGCCATTAATTACCGAGTCAGCGGTTGCGGCGAACTTTGATTTAGCTGGTAATGCTTTAATTACTGTTTTAAGTGATGGGGGTATTTGGCCGACATTTGTCTTTACTAGCGCAGCTGATTTATTAGGTTGGATAGGGATAGGCATTATCTTTGTCATTGTCGTTATCTTATTCATCTTTGAAAAACGTAGAATGTCTAGAGAGTTACCAAACGAATAAATGAATCGTCTTGAGCTTTTATAGTTAATGATTAAGAGAAGGAAGGTAATGCCAAAAGTTCTATGAAAAATCAGATTATTCCTGTTCGAAGGTATGATATTCCCAAATAGGA
>NZ_BAAACW010000003.1:0-14625 GCF_039521845.1 Alkalibacterium iburiense | reverse complement strand
TGAAAAGCATTTGTGATAATCGTAACAATGAACACAACGTTTATTAGGAAGTTTTATGCAACACTAGTGAATTTAAATGTCTAAAGTAGTAACAGAAATGATTCAGTGACTACTTTAGAAAATACCAGGTGTCTTAAGTGGGAACTGACTCTCTAAAAAGAGGATCCGAAAAAATTGAATCAAGCGATAGGCTTTTCAGATAATATACATTTAAAGTTCTCTAAAATAAAAGACTAAAGCAAAATCACATCAGATTTGCTTTAGTCAGATTTCTATTATAATACTTTTTCTAAGAAGTCTTTCGTTCTTTCATTTTTAGGATGATCAAAGATTTGTTCAGGGGTTCCTCTTTCAACAATATGGCCTTCATCCATAAAAATAATGCGGTCGGCCATTTCTCTGGCGAAGCCCATCTCGTGAGTTACAACCACCATTGTCATTCCTTCTTCAGCCAGATTCTGCATAACTTCCAGCACTTCTCCAACCATTTCTGGGTCTAATGCACTGGTCGGTTCGTCAAACAGCATGATGTCTGGATCCATGGCTAAAGCTCTAGCAATGGCAATACGCTGTTTTTGACCACGGGATAAGGAGTTAGGATAAGCATCGATTTTATCTTCCATACCCACACTTTTCAGTAGACGCATGGTTAATTCTTCCGCTTCTTTATCCGAAACATTGCGCAGTTGCTTAGGAGCCATCATAATGTTTTCTCTAACAGAAAGATGAGGAAATAAGTTAAATTGCTGGAAAACCATTCCTATATTTTCTCTAATTTTATTTATATTTTGAGAAGGGTCTGTTAGGTCATGATCATCAATAATCACACGCCCGCCATTGACTTCTTCTAATAAGTTCATACACCTTAGAAAAGTACTTTTACCAGAACCAGAAGGGCCGATAATGACGACAACTTCACCTTCTGCTACTTCTAAATCCAATCCTTTTAAAACTTCTAAATCTCCAAAACTTTTTCTCAAGCCTTCTGTTCTCAGTTTAATCATTATGAATTAATCTCCTTTCGACCACATTGGATAATTTTGTTAGTAAAGTAATAATGATGAGGTAAATGGCACCAATAATAATCCACATGGCACCTGACTGATAAGAACGAGCAATAATGATTCGTCCGGTTTGAGTTAATTCAACGATACCAATAACTGAAAGAATAGATGTATCTTTCAATGTAATAACAAACTGGTTAATTAATGAAGGAATCATAATTTTAATTGCTTGCGGTAAGACGACTTTCTGCATCGATACCCGGTAAGGGAGGCCTAGACTTCGAGCCGCTTCGAGTTGGCCTCCAGGAACAGCCGCAATCCCTCCACGTACTTGTTCAGCTATATAAGCGGTGGTATTTAAACTCAACGTTATAACCCCAGCCATGAAAGCAGAAATCTGCATATTGAATAATTGAGGAACGGAAAAGTACATAAAGAACGCCAATACAATTAATGGAATTCCTCTTAAAATAGTGACGTAGATGTCTGCAATGACATTCAGAGCCTTACTTGGTGTCGCACTAAACAAACCGATAATGGTACCAGCCAGCAGTGAAATACCAAAAGAGACAAGTGTTAAGACAAGCGTACGTCCAAGTCCGGACATTAAATCACCAAAGTTAGCTCGTAACAAACCGAAGAACCCGACACTTTGAGCGACTTCCGTGCTGTCACCTAAGTAGCGTTCGACAATTTCATCATAAATCCCATCGGCGATCATATTAGCTAAACCAGCATTGAACATCTCCAGTAACTCTTGATTTTCGCCTTGGTTGACTGCAAAACCATAAGAATCACCTGATTCAGGTTCTAGAGGAAAGTCTAATTCCAATCCTTGTTGTATAGCATAAGCCATAACAGGATAGTCTTCTATCGCTGCATCTGAGTGATTAGCTAATACGTCTTCATACATACTGGCTGAATCTTCAAACTGGTTGATTTCAATATCATATTCTGAAGCCAATTCACCGGCAAATTCCGCGCCGGTTGTTCCGACTTTTACAGCTAAAGTTTTTCCATCTAAATCAGAGTATTCCTGAATTTCATCATTGCCTGCACGAACAGCTAATACAGGACCGGATTCAAAATAGGGATCAGAAAAATCAAAGGACTCCTCACGTTCTGGCGTTATTCCCATACCCGCCATCATTCCGTCCACCTGATTGGTTTCCAAAGCTTGCAATCCTGCACTGAAGTTCATTGGTCTCAATTCGTATTCAAACCCTTGATCTTCTGCAATAGCAGCCAATAAATCCATATCAATTCCGACATATTCACCATATGCATTCTGAAATTCAAATGGGGCGAATGTGACATCTGTTGCAATAAGATACGTTTGATTATTTTCCTCTACTTCTTCGGCCTGCCCAGTCATAGGAGCGGTAGCCGCACTCATAATAAAAGATATAATCAACAACAGACTCATATATACTGAACCTTTTCTCTTCTTGTTAAACATAGTTTCTCCTTTCAATTTTCACATACGTATATACAATGTTACAGATTCTGTAATGTTAGAACAATCAATATGCATTCTTTAGTCTGAATGGCCTTATCTTAAATAGATATCGTGAATACGTTTATTTACACTAATGAGAAAGACGGGATGCAGAATATTATAAAAAAGGGTAACACTTAATCGGTTCCTTTCGTTATTAAAGGTGTAAGTAGTGATCACCTTACACAAAACAGTAGAGGGGGAAATACGATGCAAAAAGATTGGATGAAAAATAAAGTCGATATTTATTTAGAGGATGCCTTAAATGAAAAAACGGTACGTCGTAGCTATCCAGGGTTGATTCAAAATTTATCAGAGGAACAAGTAACAGCTTTTACGGAAGCCATTGAATCGGTTAACGAATTACCTGTTTCACATGCTGTTGTAGTAGAAGAGTACCGTTACAGCTTCTAATAAACTCGATAGATATAATAGGAGGAAAACAATATGACTAAACGATTAGAGTTAAGATTTGAGACATCAGAAGGCAAGAGCCGTGTATTAGGAATCAATCAACCGGCACTGGACTTAGAACCTGCTGTAGTTGAAGCAGCGATGGCTGACATTATTGCCCAAGATATGTTTGAACTGGATGGAGTCAAATTATATACCAAATCAATAGGTGCACGTTATGTGACACGTACCGTCGAAGATATTTTCGAAGTAGAATAATAAATAATGGCTGCCTTTTCATATAGGCAGCCTTTTTGTTAAACTTTTCTAATGATAGCTTTTTTTTAGTAAGTGTTTTTGCTATACTACCTTAACAAACCAATGAAGGAGTAACGTATCGTGAAAAAAATATTGCTGTCTATCGTAAAAGCTTATCAGAAATTAATTTCTCCTTTGTTTCCTCCGAGTTGTCGTTATTATCCGTCTTGTTCCCACTATACTGTGGAAGCATTAGAAAAGCATGGTGCGCTAAAAGGCTCGGTAATGGGCGTTTCACGTATTATGAGATGTAACCCATTTGTTAGGGGTGGAGTGGACAAAGTACCCGACCACTTTACTATTAAACGAAACCCCGATAGTGAGAACGAAATATATTTAGGATCAGGTGTGACGATTAAAAAGAAAACAGCCACTCATGAGGAACACGAAGATTAAGAGAGGAAGAGCCAAATGATTGTAACGGTAACAGAAGAGAATTTTTCTCAAGTTATTCACTCTTCTCCGGTCGTCATTCTTCACTTTTGGTCTGATTTCTGTGCCCCATGTAAGATGTCTTCCACTATTTTAGAGCGAATTGAGAAAAAGAGACCAAATGATATAGTCATTGGAGAAGTCAATCGCACCCACCATCCCGACTGGTTAGAAGCATTCTCGATTTACTCCACTCCCACCTCCATCCTATTTTCTAATGGCAAGTATAAAAGTAGAATGTCTGGTGCAAACCCAGAATCTATTGTGGAGAGTTGGATAGAAACACATTTAAATCATTAATTGAATATATGAATGAGGCAGAGTAGAGACATCTACTTTGCTTTTTTTAAACTAACTAAACAAAAAAGCAGGGATATATTACGACAGCATTACAAAAACAGTTGTAATGTGACTTTATTGAGTTAATTTGTTTTATTAACTAATTAACTGTTGAAACCGCTTCATAAGATAACTATTATATATTTGTAAGCGTTTTGTAATTTAGAGAAGTGTGAATTGGAAGGAGGAGACCGCTCATTTACTCTTAGCCTTTAGTTTTAATCGTTTATTCTCATGTATACATACTGAGAAATAATAGGCACGTAAACAAGGAGGAAAGAAATGGAGAAACGTTCAATCTTTAAAATAGTCAATGGATTAACCAGTGCGCTACTCATCGCCCCGATTATATCTTCGGGATCGTTGGCAATGGCGCAAGAAGTAGAGAATGAAGTAGAAGAACCGAATACAATTGAAATCTATCATAATGACTTTGCCAGTCCCGAAAATATTCAAAATGATCCAGCCATTCAAGATGCGGGGTCTACTTTGACTCATGCAAGTGACTTAGATTTTGAAGGTAATGAAAATAGCGCAGGGGTTTGGGTAACTGACCGAGGAAATGACTGGAGTGGGATTGATGTAAGATTTAGTTCACTTGAATTAGAAGTGGGTCAAGAGTACTCTATTAGTATATTGGGATATTTAGATTCTGAAGAATTTATACCTGAAGGTGCACAGCTAACCTTACAAACTCCAGATACTTATGGATGGATTGACGGAACTTCTGAATTAGAAGCTGGAGAACCTTTTGTCTTAGAGGGAGAATATACTCATACAGACGAGGTCGATGAAGATGAAAACTTACCAGTAGCTTTTCGTGTCCAATCAAATGAGCAAGGAAAAGATATTGAGTTTGCGGTTGCTAATATTTTAATTACAACTGAAGAAAGTGGTGAAATTGATCCGGGAGATTCTGATGAGGAAGCAGGTCCTGCTAATCCTGGTGAAGAATCCGATGATGAATCTGACGACGAAAGTGTGAATGAAGATTCTAATAAAGAATCAGAATTAGACATTTTGTATCATGCTACGTTTGAAGAGGATAGTGAAGGGACAGTCGGAGCTGGTGTAACGGTTACACATGATAATGGTGCAATGCAAGTAACTAATCGTTCAGAAAATTGGCACGGGCTAGATATTCCTTTTGCAGTTTCTGGAATGGAGTTTGGCTATACCTATGATATTACTATTCGAGGAAATGTAGATGATGGAGTAGATGTACCTGAAGAAGCCCAAGCTTGGCTGCAAGTACCGGAAGAAGATTATCCGTTATTAGCTGAAGCAAATTTTGCATCAGGAGAAGAATTTATTTTAACAGATACATTTACTTTATCTAATGAGGCCTATACTCGATTGAGAGTGCAGTCTAATGAGGCAGGTGCCGGCGTAGATTTTACTATTACTGAAGTACTAATTGAATGGGATCCTAACCAGACGCCTATTGAAGCAGAAGAACCAGATCCGGATGCCCCACCAGCAGAAGAATTTACCTTCATTGATTTTGAAAGTGAAGAGCTAAGTGGTTTTGAAGGACGCTACGGTGAGGAACATTTGATTATAACAGATGAAGAAAACCACACACCAAATGGACAGTATAGTTTGCATATATCTAATCGTCAAAATAACTGGCATGGACCGTCACTTGAAGTCACCCCCTATATTAATGTGGGAGAAACGTATGAAGTATCAGCTTGGGTTAAAGTAGACACAGATTCACCGCAGACTTTAACGCTTTCTACTCAAGTCGGCGATGGTTCATCAGCTGCATACAATAATATTTCAAGTGCAACATTAAGTGCCGCTGATGGATGGGTAGAGATTTTAGGAGAATACCGCTATACCTCTTTAGGAGGCGGATTCGTTTCAATTTATGTGGAGTCTAATAATGTGAACCTAGATTTCTATATTGATGATGTTAATTTTGTTGAAGTTGAATCGGAACCAATTGATGTAGACTTAAGTTTAACTCCTATAAAAGATGTATATGCTGACTACTTTAGAATAGGCAATGCTGTATCTATGCCTGATTTAGAAGGACCTAGATTAGACTTGTTGACACATCATCACAGCTTGGTCACAGCTGAAAATGCTATGAAGCCAGGAGAAGTGTATGATGGCCGTGAGTTTGATTTCAGTGGTTCTAATTTACTGGCTGAAACAGTTAAAGCTGAAGGGTTAGATCTTCATGGACATGTATTAGTATGGCATTCACAGTCGCCTGAGTGGCATCACACTGAAAATGGAGAAGCACTTTCTAGAGAAGCCGCTCTTGAAAATATGCAAATGCATATTGAAACAGTTATGGAGAACTTTGGACCACTAGGAAGCTGGGACGTTGTTAACGAAGCGCTAGCTGGAAGTTGGGACAATCCTGAAAATTGGAGAGCGAACCTTCGCAATACGGGTTGGCTTCGTGCTATAGGTGAGGATTATATTTATCAAGCCTTCCGTATAGCTCGAGAATTTGCTGATGAAAAAGGCTGGAACGATATGGTACTTTATTACAATGACTATAACGACCACGTTCAAGGGAAAGCCCGCACCATGTATCACATGATTAAAGATATCAATGAACAATGGACTGCAGAGACTGGAGATACTCGAAAGTTGATTTCAGGTGTTGGGATGCAAGGTCACTATAGTATTAGTGATAATCCAGAAAATGTAAAGCAATCTATTGAGAGATTTGAACAGTTAGGAATTGAAATAGGCATTACAGAACTAGATGTTACGACAAGTACAGAGAACGAATTTCTGGAAGAGGAAAACATTCGTCAAGCTCAATTTTATGCTAGACTATTCCAAATTTTCCGTGAACATTCAGATTCTATCGATCGTGTGACATTCTGGGGACTGAACGATGCGAATAGCTGGCGCTCCGAGCGTTTCCCGTTAATCTTTGATGGAAGCCTACGTGCTAAATTAGCTTATGATGCTGTTGTTGATCCAGATGGGTTTTTAGAGGAATATCCAATTGGAGACGCAGAAGTCAACCACAGTTATTCAGTATTTGGAACACCAGAAATCAACGCCGAAATAGATGATATCTGGAGCGAAGCACCTGTTTTAAACATGAATCGTATGCAGTCAGCTCATAATATTAATGCGAGCGGGACAGCTAGAACGCTATGGGATAATGAGAACTTATATGTTCTTTTCCAAGTAACGGATAGTCAACTGGATGCTACTGCTTCGGAAGCTCATGAACAAGATTCAGTAGAAGCATTTGTAAATGAAACAGGTGAAAGTACGTCAAGTTATATTGACGGAGTTGGTCAGTACCGAGTCAATTATCTAAACCAATCATCATTTAATCCAGAACGCTACAGTGAAGGTTTCCAATCAGAGGCTCGTGAAACAGATTCAGGTTATATAGTTGAAATGGCTATTCCATGGAAATATATAACTCCAGAAGTAGGACACACTATAGGTTTTGATGTACAAGTGAATGATGCTATAGACGGCGAGCGTCATGGAGTAGGGGCATGGAATGACACGACAGGCTCAGGTTGGCAAGATCCTTCCATATTCGGTGAGCTGACTCTCTTGATGTCCTTAGATGATGTGGAACCAGTAGTTATTGAAGAAGGCATTCAAACACCTATACTTCCTGGACAAGTTGCAATTATCGCTGATGGAAGTACTTCTGTTAGAATGCCAGCAGATTTACCAGAAGGAACTGAAATCATAGTAGACTATTTAGATGAAACAGACCTTCCTGAGTTAGATGTCGCTGGAAACTATACACTAGTTATAGCGGGTGAAGTCGTACGAGTCACTATGGTTTATCCAGAAGGGGAAGAAGATTTTAGTGGTAACTTTGAACTGACCCTGGGAATTAACGCGGACTTTGTAGGAGAAGAGGTCTTTATCTACTACTATAATGAAGAAACAGGATTGTGGGAACAGCGTGCAGCTGAGGTAGAAGGTCAGACGATTACCTCTACCGTCACTCATTTCTCAATTTACGGTGTCTTTGCTCAAGTAGAAGAAGAACAACCGGGTGAGTCAGATGGTGAAGATGAAACAGAAGAACCAGAACAACCAGAACAGTCAGAAGATGACTCTTCGGAAGAATCGGAAGCTCATAACGCCGAAGATGCTGAAGACCAGGAAGAAGTAACGGAAGTTGAGGAAGAAACAAGTGAAAGACTACCTCAAACAGCGACCGTTACATGGACAGTTGGATTGATTGGCTTAATGGGTCTACTCACTGGTTCCGGGATTCACTTTATTCGTAAACGCAAATAAGGTAAAATAGAATGAAAGAAACAGCGAAGAGATATTCTTCGCTTTTCTTACATAAAAGGAGGGAATGGGATGAAGTGGCTTGCAAATAGTCTCATTGTTATTGGATTAGGGTTGCTAGGGTATTTTGGCTATTCTTTATATCAGCAAAACCAAATGCAATCAGTGACCATGGCTGAAGCTAAAGTAGCAGTTCAAGAGTTGAAGACAGAAAATAATGATGATGACACCATTTCATCCTTTTCTGCTGACAAACATGAAGCATTTGGCCTCCTTTACATTCCGAAACTAGACCGGAGTATTGGGATAGTAGAAGGAACTGATCCGGATGCCTTAGATAAAGGGGTGGGGCATATGTCCAGTACGGTTTTCCCCGGCCAAGGTGAACAGACTATCTTATCAGGTCATCGGGACACTGTCTTTAAAAACTTTTCACAATTAGAGCTAGGGGACACATTCGTTGTCACTATGCCATATGGCGAATTCACCTATGAGATTAGAGAGACTGAAATAGTCGATGCAGAAGATACATCTGTAGTCGGTCAAATGGGTGAAGAAGTTCTAGTTGTTTCGACTTGTTACCCCTTTGATTATTTAGGGTATGCACCCGAACGATTTGTATTTTATGCTTATCCAGTGGATGCGACTATTTACTAATATATTTTAAACACACGAGTCATTATCTGAGGGTTCCATATACCTTATTAAAAAGATAAGGGTTCGTGTGTTTTCTATAGAATGGTTAAAAATTTTATGGTCTTTCATTATTCCGTATGAAAGAGTAGGATAAAGATATCACAGGATTAAAGGGAGAAAAAATGAAAAAGACACTAATTGAGGCAAAAGGCTATCGTGTTCAGAGAATGATTCTAAAAGACTTGATAAAAACGGTATTGACCTTAGGTATTAAAAGGCCAAAACTCGAGCCGGAACAAGCGAAAACGTATATCTATCGATTTGTTGACAGAAGAGTAATCATTAAAGAAGAAGGAGAACCTGAACAAACCAAGACCATTAAAACCCTTCATTATGAAGCAGAAGAAGATATACAAAAGATCCTTTCAAAAGGAAAGTTTGTAGATGAAAGGCATGTTTACTATGTGGATAAAGAGACGATAAGGGACATGTAGTGTCTATCCTTTAGAAATTCTTTAGTATTATTGTCGCTCTTACATGATAAAATAGAAGCGATAGGATGAGGAGGGACGTTAATTATGCGTATACTTGTAGCAGATGATGATAAAGAAATTTGTGATTTGCTTGAAATATATATAAAAAACGAAGGCTTTCAAGTTGAGAAAGCCTATGATGGTCAAGAGGTTATCGATAAAGTTAAAACCTTGGATATTGATTGTTTGATACTGGATGTAATGATGCCGAAAAAAAGTGGCTTAGAAGTGGTAAAAGAACTTCGTCAAGAATCGTCTTTACCTATTTTAATGCTGAGTGCTAAAACGGCTGATGTGGATAAAATCAGAGGATTGACCAATGGAGCGGATGATTATGTAGTAAAGCCATTTAATCCCTTGGAAGTATTAGCCCGAGTGAAGTCTTTAATGAGACGAAGCGCTTATGGGAAAACAGAAACGGACTCTGGTGAGTTGGAGATTGGTCCGTTAATTATACGACGTGACCAGCACGAGGTAGAAACCATAGATGGTGTGGATATTCAATTGACTGCCTTGGAGTTTGGTATTTTATATTTATTAGCCACGAATCCCAATCGTGTTTTCAGTGCAGATGAAATATTTGAAAAAGTCTGGAAGCAAGAAAGTCTGGTTCCTGCTAAAACGGTCATGGTACATGTGAGTCATTTACGCGATAAAATTGAAAAAGCGACCGGAGGAGAAAAAGTAGTCAAAACAGTCTGGGGCGTAGGTTACAAGATCGAAAATTAACTAGGAGGACCACTTTGGAATTAACAAGAAGAGAGCGTTGGCGATTAGCTTTTGAAGCTGTAGTTACAGCTGGTATTATTTTTCTTTGTTACTTCGCTGTATATGAAATATTCAGATGGTTTGTAGTGACGTTTGGCACTGTATTTGAAGACTTTTGGTTCTTTGGCAGTACGCTTGAAGATATACGGACTCAAGAATTATGGGGACTGACTCCACTAGTCTTTCTTATACTCATTATAGTAGCGGTAGTAGCTATATTCTGGAGACTGAAGCGACGCTACCGTCAATACGAAATGCAACACGTGATTAAAGAACTGCATTATATAGCTAAGGGAAATTATACCCACCGAATTAGTGGGAATTATAGTGGAAGCATGGGGAATGTCATTGACAGTATTCATGTCTTAGTTGATTCAACAATTGAAGCGATGGAAGAAGAAAGACGCATCGAGCAAAGTAAAGACGAATTGATTACAAATGTGAGTCATGATATTCGTACACCTTTGACATCTATAATTGGGTATTTAGGTCTAATAGAAGAAGGCCGATATGAATCGGAAGAAGAAGTTAAAAAATATGTGCACACGGCTTTTGAAAAATCGAAACAGATGAAAACGCTGGTTGATGATTTATTTGAGTACACAACAGTCAGACAAACTACAACTCCTTTAGACTATGTGACATTTGATATGATTCAATTGTTAGAACAATTAGCCATTGATTTCGAACTAGAAGCACGAGAAAAAGGGCGAGAAATTCAAGTCGTTGCGCCTCGTGAAAGTTTAATGATGCGGGCGGATACTGAAAAAATTGTGCGCGTTTTTAATAATTTGCTTTCTAACGCCTTAAAATATGGGAAAGGTGGAAAGGTCATTCGTATGGAAGCAGAGAAAAAAGGGGCCAATGCCGTTATCTCTGTTAAAAATGACGGAGAAACACTCCCTCAAGAAGCCATTGAACAATTATTTGAACGATTCTATAGAGCGGAGGTCTCACGATCTCAAGAAACAGCTGGAACAGGGCTGGGATTAGCTATCGCTCAAAGCATTGTTGAGTTGCACGGAGGAACAATATCAGCTAAAGTAACCGATGGGTGGACGGACTTTACTATTGTTCTCCCATTAAATACAGAAGAGACAGTAACGAAAAGTAAATAACTTTAAAAGACTTCTTAAATTAAGAGGTCTTTTCTCATTTGCTTATATATAGACTTAAACTATTACAATCTAGTGTCAAAAATTTGAAGTTTTTGAAATGATGTTGTGTTTTCATGGTTGAAAGAGTACGATAAGACTTGATGAAAAAATCCCTGAATCGAAAAGTAATTTTTGAGAAGAAATTTAAACTAGGAGTTAATAAAATGAATAAACAAAAATGGATGACTTTACTTAAAACAACTTTAGCTGCGTCAGTCACACTACCTGTCTTAGCGACCCAAACAGCGGTCTTTGCGGAAGAAGATACATCAAATGGTGTCGGAGAAATTGATGCGGAATCTGCTTTGTTATTAGACTTTGAAACCGGACAAATTTTATATAACCAAAACGCAGATGAGCAAAAAGGCATTGCCTCTATGACTAAAATGCTGGTTGAATATATCTTGTTTGAAGAGATTGAAGCAGGAAATATATCTTGGGATACAGAAGTAACGATTAGCGACTATGCCCATGCGATTAGTCAAAACTATGCTCTTTCAAATGTTCCTCTACGCTTAGGTGAGACTTATACAGTAGAAGAACTGTATGAAGCATTAGCTATTTATTCAGCAAATGGAGCAACCATCGCATTAGCAGAAGAAATGGAAGGATCCGAACACGCTTTTGTTGACCGTATGAGAGAACTAGTTGAGTCGTGGGGTATTGAAGAGTATGAACTATACAACACAACAGGTTTAAACAATTCTTTCTTATTGGATAACCACTACCCAGGTAGCGACAGCGAAGATGAAAACACAATGTCAGCTAAAGGGATTGCGACCGTGTCTAAACACTTACTAAAAGATTACCCACAAGTTTTAGAAACATCGAGTATTCCTACAAAGGTCTTTAGAGAGGGCACGTCAGATGCTATCTCAATGATGAACTGGAACTGGATGTTAGAAGGGCTAAGTCATGCACGTCCAGGTGTTGACGGCCTGAAAACAGGAACGACTCAGTTTGCGGGAGCTACTTTTACTGGGACAGCTGAATCTGACGGACAACGTTTAATATCAGTCGTCATGGGCGCAGGAGACGGAATGGCTGACAAGGGTCAGCGATTTGTTGAAACCTCCAAGCTGCTAGATTACGGGTTTAATGATTGGGATTTCCAAACAATTATTGAAGCTGATATGGTATTAGAGGAAGAATCACTACCTGTTAGAAATGGTTTAACAGAAGAAGTGGCCTTAAAAACAACCGATGAACTGAGTTGCTATCTTCCAAACGGGACAGATTTAGATTCTATCAGTTATACGTTTGAAGCAAGTGAGGAATTACTAGATCAAAATGGTCAGATAGAAGCGCCTATTGCCGAAGGTGACGTAGTCGGTGAGTTAATCATTGAAGGTGATGAGACCATTGAATTTTTAGAGGGCGAAAGCGCGGAAGCTATTCAAGTTGTAGCGGCTGAATCGGTTGAAAGAGCTGGATTCGTCACGATTCTCACAACGTGGTTAAAAGACTTCTTTAGCAGCCTAAGCTCACGCTTTTAAAATTACTCATAAAGGTTGACCTCTGAAAGCCTTATAAGGTAAAATAGATATCAAATGAATAGAACACATTAAGCGAACTAGTAAAGGTGAAATCAAGTCTAGAGAGTCAGTGGGTGGTGAAAACTGATCTTGTGACATCTTGAATCCATCGCGGTATAAAATAATGATGAATTATTTCGGCGTGGACCGTTATCCCTTAAAGAGCAAAAAATTTTACTTTTTTGAACCAGGGTGGTACCGCGAAAAGCAGCCTTCGTCCCTCAAACCAGGGATAGATGGCTGCTTTTTTTGTATAAAAAATAAAAAAGAAAGAAGGATACTATTATGTTAGATATTAAACTGATTCGCACACATTTTGATGAAGTCAAAAGCAAGCTAGAAACACGTGGAGTTAACGGTGAAGAATTAGACCGGTTAAAAGAATTGGACGAGAACAGAAGAGAGCTCATTCAAAAGTCTGAACAACTCAAAAAAGAACGGAATGATGTATCCGATCAAATTGCTCAAAAGAAACGAAATAAAGAGAATGCAGACGATGCGATCGCCTCTATGAAAAAAGTGGGATCAGAAATCAAAGCTATTGATAATCAGTTGGAAGACATCGAAGAGCAGGTGAAGGGAATCGCGTCTGGTCTCCCTAATTTACCGCATCCTTCTCTTCCAATAGGAGAAGATGAAGAGTCTAACGAGGAAATCAGAAGATGGGGAGAAGTTCCAGAGTTTGCTTTCGAACCTAAGCCGCATTGGGATTTAGGAACAGACTTAAATATTCTAGACTTCGAACGAGGCGCAAAAGTGGCTCGCAGCCGTTTTGTTTACTACAGAGGACTAGGTGCTCGTCTTGAAAGAGCTATTTACAATTTCATGTTAGATACTCATATTAGTGAACATGGATACGAAGAGTTGATTCCTCCTTATTTGGCGAATGATGAAGCTTTATTTGGAACAGGTCAATTCCCTAAATTCAAAGAAGATGTATTCCAGGTGGATGGGCATCCTCTCACTCTTATCCCAACATCAGAAGTCCCTTTAACCAACTTCTTTAAGGATGAGATTTTAGACGAAAAAGACTTACCTAAATACTTTACAGCTCTTTCCCCTTCTTTCCGTTCTGAAGCAGGGAGTGCCGGGAGAGACACACGAGGTCTCATTCGTTTGCATCAGTTCAATAAAGTAGAGATGGTTAAGTTTTCTAAACCGGAAGAGTCTTATGATGAATTAGAAAAAATGACAAACAATGCAGAAGCCATTTTACAAAAACTTGGACTTCCTTACCGTGTTGTTTTGCTTTCTACAGGAGATACAGGTTTTGCAGCAGCTAAAACGTATGATTTAGAGGTCTGGATACCTGCCCAAAACACTTATAGAGAAATTAGTTCATGTTCCAATACAGAAGCCTTCCAAGCTAGAAGAGCCATGATTCGTTATAGAAAGGAAGACGGCAAAATTGATTACGTCCATACTTTGAACGGTTCAGGTTTAGCAGTGGGTAGAACAGTCGCAGCAATTATCGAGAACTACCAGCAAGAAGATGGCAGCATCAAAATTCCGGATGTGTTAGTGCCTTATATGGGCGGGGTAACAGAAATTCGCTAATAATTGACATAGTTAAATGAGAAAAGGGCTGTCACATGACAAGCCCTTCTTCTTTTGATGTTGATAAATTGTGTTAAAATACTAAATAGAAACAAGGTAATGCCAAAAGTTCTATGAAAAATCAGATTTATTCCTGTTCGAAGGTATGATATTCCCAAATAGGATACTTTTTTAAATGCCAAAGATGTTTTTTTGAAAGTTTCA
>NZ_BAAACW010000002.1:0-890 GCF_039521845.1 Alkalibacterium iburiense | reverse complement strand
GTAACAAGGTAGCCGTATCGGAAGGTGCGGCTGGATCACCTCCTTTCTAAGGATACTGCCATTAGGGCAGAACGGAACCTTGCACATGGTTTTTACTTTGTTTAGTTTTGAGAGATTCGTCTCTTTTTTTTCACTTTTTTAAATTAAATACCCATAGAAAAGGGGCCTTAGCTCAGCTGGGAGAGCGCCTGCCTTGCACGCAGGAGGTCAGCGGTTCGATCCCGCTAGGCTCCATTGCAACTCGGTTTTTGAGTTGTACTTTGTTCTTTGAAAACTAGATAGTTGATTTAATAACACACACAAATGTTAAGAAACAACACCGAGAAATAGAAATTGAGAACAGTTTTGTTCCTAAACAAAACTCTCATCGCTATGAATTACCCTTAACCGCTAGGTTAAGTGAATAAGGGCGCACGGTGGATGCCTTGGCACTAGGAGCCGATGAAGGACGGGACGAACTCCGATATGCTCCGGGGAGCTGTAAGTAAGCTATGATCCGGAGATTTCCGAATGGGGCAACCCATCACTTTTCATCAAGTGATATTTCTTTAGTGAATACATAGCTAAGGAAAAGGTAGACGTGGGGAACTGAAACATCTCAGTACCTGCAGGAAGAGAAAGCAAACGCGATTCCCCAAGTAGCGGCGAGCGAAACGGGAAGAGGCCAAACCAAAAGGCTTGCCTTTTGGGGTTGTAGGACCAGCGCTATGGACGAGTGAGATTAGTAGAAATGACTGGAAAGTCATGCCGGAGAGGGTGGAAGCCCCGTATACGACAATCAAACTTGCCTAGCTGGGATCCTGAGTACGGCGGAACACGAGAAATTCCGTCGGAATCCGGGAGGACCATCTCCCAAGCCTAAATACTCCCTAGTGACCGATAGTGAACCA
>NZ_BAAACW010000001.1:9154-13768 GCF_039521845.1 Alkalibacterium iburiense | reverse complement strand
ATCAAATTTGACAAAAAAATAAAGCCATAACAGGCTTTGTGTCACTTTTTATTGATTCCAGCTGTTAAACTCCCGAGGACAATCAAAAGAGACAGTAAGACCTTTTAAGAGCTTATTTTCCCAATAGGAGTAGGCTCTTTTTCATGTATAATTATGAAAACTTCTTTTCAATCTATCTGAAAAACTGGTAAACTATAAAAGAAGTCAATTGTGAGGTGGAGTATGGATACATTACATTTATCGAAGCGACTACAAGTTGTCGCCGATTTGGTGGACGAGGGTGCACGTTTAGCTGATATAGGCTCGGATCATGCCTATTTACCTTGTTACTTAGTTGAAAAAAACAAAATAGAGTGGGCTGTTGCAGGAGAAGTCGTCCAAGGCCCTTATCAAAATGCGAAAAAGGAAGTCGAAAGTCGCTCTTTACACGACCGAATAGCGGTGCGTTTAGGTGATGGCTTAGCCGTTTTATCCCCGTCTGATTCGATTAATACGGTGACCATTGCCGGGATGGGTGGCTCCCTTATTCAATCCATATTAGAAAAAGGAATGGAAGAAAGTAAAATAACTGGAACAGAAGTCCTTATTTTACAACCGAATATAAATGAACGCACCATTAGAGACTTTTTAGTTCAAAACCAGTACGAGATTGTAGAAGAAACTATAGTGGAAGAAAACAGAAAAATATATGAAATTATTAAAGCTGTTCCTTCTGACAATCCCCTGACTTACAGCGAAAAAGAATTATTATTCGGGCCCATTTTGTTAGAAGCAAAACCAGTCGCGTTCATAAAAAAGTGGAAGAGTATGCAACAAAAAAACCAGTATATTCTATCACAAATGGAAAAATCAGAGAGTCCTGATGAAAAGAAACTGAATACATTAAGAAAAGAATTGAATCTAATAGAGGAGGTTCTGTCGTGACGACTGTCAATGACATCATCAAAAAAATAGAAGAGTTAGCGCCACCCCATTTAGCTGAGAGCTGGGATCCGATTGGCTTGTCCTTTGGAAACAAAGAGGATGAAGTCAAAAAAGTAATGGTCGCATTAGATGTAGACCGATTAACGATTCAAGAAGCCAAAGAAAAAGGCGTCGACTTGATGATTACCCATCATCCTGCTATTTTTAACTCACTAAAAACATTAAACGGTGAGGATAGTAGAAGAAGAGACTACATTGAATTAATTAAATCAGATATCGCGGTTTTTTCTGCACATACGAATCTGGATGCAGCTGAAGATGGGTTAAATGACTGGCTCGCAGATGCAATCGGCATAGAGTCAGACAATCGCCAAGTCGTTTCGGTCAATACCCAGACAGGTTTTAAAAAGCTAGCTGTGTATGTGCCTGATTACGTCGCTGAAGATGTTAAAAAAGCCCTCCATGCAACTGGAGCAGGTGAAGTCGGAGACTATACAGATGTGTCTTACACAATGGAAGGCTATGGACGTTTCACACCACAAGAAGGTTCCAACCCGACAGAAGGTAAAATCGGAAAAGAAGAAGTCATACATGAACAGCGAATAGAAATGATGGTCAGAGATAAAGATGTTGCTGCTTCCATTCAAGCCTTGTATAATGCTCATCCCTATGAAGAGCCGGTATTTGATTTGTATACATTAGAAAATCAAGTGGAAACATTTGGATTTGGCCGACTAGGGAACCTGTCTGAAGGCCAAACAATAAAGGAAATAGCTAAAACAGTAAAAGAATTGTTTCCAGTAGATGGTGTGCGCTTTGGATCGAATGATGAGTCCAAAAAACATCAGACTGTAGCAGTATTTGGCGGCTCAGGTGAAAAATACTACCGAGAGGCTCTAAATAAAGGTGCCACTCTGTTTATTACAGGAGATATTTCTTATCATGGGGCTCAAGATATGCTTCGAGATGGGCTAGACTTTATCGATGCAGGCCATTACATGGAATCCATCAGTATTTCCCATTTAAAAAATTACCTGGAAGACTGTAAAAAAGAACAGAATTGGACACTGGAAATTATAGAAACAGAGACTCAGAAAGATGTTTTTTCCTATTTCAAATAAAAAGGACGGATAATATGTACGAAAATTTAGTCAATCGTTTTGTAGAGTATGTCAAAATCAACACGCAATCAGATGCAACATCTGATACAATCCCCTCCACTCAATCACAGGTAAAATTTGCTCAAAAATTAGTCAATGATTTAAAAGACATTGGGATGAGTGAAGTCGAATACAATGAGACTAATGGATTTGTCACAGCGACACTGCCTGCCAATACATCTAAAAATGTGCCAGTCATTGGTTTTATTGCGCATATGGACACAGCTGATTTTAATGGAGAAGGTGTGAATCCACAGTTTCATGAGAACTATAATGGCGAAGATATTCTTTTAAATGAAGATTTGAACATTCGTTTAGGAGTAAAAGACTTTCCTAATTTAAAAAATTATGTTGGTCAGACATTGATTACAACAGACGGAACAACTTTACTCGGTTCAGACGATAAATCAGGTATTGTAGAAATATTTAGTGCAATGGAATACTTAATCGCCAACCCGGATATTGAGCACGGCAAAATTAGAGTCGCTTTTGGACCAGATGAAGAAATTGGTGTAGGAGCTGACCGCTTTGATGTCGACCATTTCGCTGCCGATTTTGCTTATACAATAGATGGTGGACCTGTTGGTGAGTTGCAATACGAAAGTTTTAACGCTGCAAGTGCCCATGTCATGATTCAAGGGAAGAACGTACACCCTGGCACAGCTAAAGATACAATGGTCAATGCTTTAAAATTGGCTATTGCCTTTGATCAGTCTCTACCTGCTGATGAAGTCCCGGAAAAAACAGAAAAACGAGAAGGGTTTTATCATTTACTGGGAGTAACCGGTACAGTAGAAGAAGCTTCCATGAGTTATATAATTCGAGATCACGATAGAGACTTATTTGAAAACCGAAAAGCAACCTTCAAAAAAATAGCAGAGGAATTAAATCAGCCCTTTAATGAAGAACGAGTAAAAGTCACTCTAGAAGATTCCTACTATAATATGAGAGAAGTTATTGAAAAAGATATGAGACCCGTTGATTTGGCCGAATCAGCTATGTCCAAATTAGGCATCCAACCTATTATAGAACCTATTCGTGGAGGAACAGACGGCTCGAAAATATCCTTTATGGGATTACCTACACCGAACCTATTTGCTGGTGGAGAGAACTTCCATGGGAGATATGAGTTTGTTTCCGTAGAAAGTATGGAAAAAGCTACAGATGTGATTGTCGAAATCATCCGTTTAGCAGCTGAATAATTATGTTAATCAACAGGAAAGAAAAGAATCGCTTTTCTTTCCTGTATTTAATTTCTTTGTCTTAAGTGATAAACTGATGATAAACAGGTAAAGAGAGGAGCAGATCGATTGAGTTTCCAATTTATAGTAGGCCGGTTACACACGAATAGAAAAGAATATATTTATAATCAGTTAGTTAACTGGATACAAGAAGATGCATCGGGACAGGTATTTTATCTCGTTCCTGATCATATTAAATTTGAATCAGAGATGAACATACTCGACTTTATTAAACAATCACCTTCAAGGAAAAAACAACAATATGCAGGGATGATTGATTTACAAGTATTCAGTTTTAGTCGTCTAGCCTGGTACTATTTGCAGGACACAGCTTTATATAGTCACTCCCAACTAACGGAAACAGGCTTATCCATGTTAGTGAGGCGTATACTACGTGAAAAAGAGGACCAGCTGACGATTTACAGAGGTGAAAGCAGGCAACAAGGCTTTGTCGAAAAACTCACGGCTCTATTTATGGAAATGAGAAACGGAAGAGTCGAACCAGAAGATTTAAGCATACTGAAAAACCAAACGCAAAATGAAGAAGCCAATCCGTTTGACTTAGATGCCAAGTTGCATGATTTGAATTTAATTTACGATGAATTCATTTTCCAACTCCAAGGCAAGTATATTGAGCGAGAAGATGTCTTGGAAGCTTTAATCAAAGAAGTGAAAGAAAGGGACATGTCACAAACTAGAATTATCATTGATAATTTCCATTCCTTTTCCGCTCAAGAACAAGCACTCATTTTAGCCTTTGCAGAACACGCTCAAGAAGTAAAAGTATCACTGGTATTAGACAAAAAGTATGCGACAGAACCTCCAGAGTTAAATAATTTATTTTATGAACCGGGCATGACTTATTATCGTTTATACCAACAACTACTTGATAGGGCTGTCCCTATTTTACATGATAAGATCATTAATGAAAAAAACGAAGAGCACTGTCAAGAGATTAATGAACTGGAATCATACTGGGTCAACAGCTTTGAATTATCTCCTCAGTATTCTCTGAATTCAGACGTATCAATGGATGGGTGTATCGAAGTGAGAGAAGCCGAAACCAAACAAGCCGAAGTGTTGTTTGTGGCAACTAATATAAAACGAATGGTTGCTAGTGGCAAATACCGCTATAAAGATATATTAGTAACGTCGCGAATTCTAGAAGACTACCGTACAATTATGGAGTCTACCTTTGATGAAAATGATATTGAATTGTTTGTCGATGATGCCGATACGATGGCTGGACATGCTATTGTTGAATTTATACAGAGTCTACTCGATATTTA
>NZ_BAAACW010000001.1:0-9107 GCF_039521845.1 Alkalibacterium iburiense | reverse complement strand
TTATTTGTTCCACGTGTCAAAGACGAAATTCTTCCAAAAGACCAATTAGAACGTTTGCACTATTTTGACGTGAAAACAGAAGACTGGCGCAAACAAGTCGATATTTTAGAGAATGTGGTCTTAGCTTATGGGTATGAAGGAAAAGACTGGAAACCGGATGAGGACTGGATATATGCCCGTTTTCATTTAGAAGAAATGGATGAACAGTTAGATGCAGATAAATGGATGCAAGACATTGCTAACCAAGCAAAAAATGAGATTCGTTCCATCTTGCTTCCATTCTATAAATGCTTATCAAAAGCAGAAACGAATCAGGATGCTGCTAGAATTCTATACCAGTTTATTGAAAAACAGGGTGTCCATGAACACATGCTTTATTGGCGAGATCAGGCGCTAGAAGAAGGCGACTTGGATGATGCTCGTAAACATGAACAAGTGTGGCAGACCTTTATTCAGTTATTGGATGAATTTGTGGATGTTTTAGGTGACGAAAAATGGGACATTGAATCTTTTCAGACGATTTTGGAAACTGGATTTGAACAAGCGACTTACAGTATCGTTCCTCCAAGCATTGATCAGGTTCAATTCTCAAGTTTTGATAAATCACGAATAAATACTCGGAAAGTGGTTTTTATCCTTGGTTTAACTGATACTAAGTTACCAATGAACGTCGAAAATGATTCTATCCTAACAGATGAAGACCGTGAAACCTTATCTCAGGTGTTGCCTGTCGATAAATTCCTGGCACCGACCACTAGCGGCTTATTGGCCAGCGAACCTTTTGCAGCGTACCTTGCGTTTATGAATGCATCAGAAAAGCTGATACTAAGCTACCCTGTACGCAATGATGGAGCAGGAGACAATCGATTGAGTCCTTATATTGACCGATTGGCCCGTTATTTTTCGATTCCCATTCAGTCTTATTATTCTGAAGCGAGCGTATTGAGAGAGGAATCCTTATCTGCACTTTCTCATTACATTGGTTCCAGAGTCCATACCATCGGACAACTCGTGACTGTATTAAGAGAAAGCTTGGATTTAAACCAGTATCCGCCTATGTTCTGGGTGCTCTTGTATCTGTCTTTAAGTAAAGGAACAACGCCTTTAGAGAGACGGATTCTCAGCAGTTTAGAATACAGAAATGTACCTAAGCCACTACCTAATGAGTTAGCAGAAGAATTATACGGGAAAAATCTGTATCTGTCTGTTTCTCAATTAGAAAGTTTTTATCTTGATCCTTATAGTCATTTCCTGCGCTACGGCTTAAGACTAAGAGAACGTGCTGTTCAAGAACTCACACCAGCAGAAACAGGGAATTTCTTCCACGATGCGCTGGACAGTGTCTTTCGAACGATTGTTAATCGAGATTTGGCATTTAACACATTAACGGAGAAAGAACTCAATACAATAACCAATGAAGTCTTGTCGTCGCTGTATGATAAAAACAAGTTTCGTTTATTATCCATGTCTAACCGCATGCAGTTTGTGCGTAAGCAACTTAGTCAAACCGTACGTCAAATGCTGTGGGCTATGTTAAACCAATCGAAACGCACGAAGATGACAGCTAAAAAATCTGAAGTATTATTTGGCAGATTAGCTGGAAAACAGGGCATACCCGGTTTATCTTTCCCATTAAATAATGGAGGAGAACTGCATGTTCGAGGAAAAATTGATCGACTCGATACGTTAGAGTTGGATAATCAGCTTTATTTAAGTGTGGTGGATTACAAATCAAGTGATAAGACCTTGGACTTCCAAGAATTATATCATGGCTTAATGTTACAACTGCTCACTTATTTAGATACAGCAGTCGAATTTTCCGAAGAATTGTTTGGTCAAAAAGCGAGACCTGCAGGGGCATTTTATGCTCATGTGAAGAATCCTATGCTGGATGGGAAGAAACTGAAAGGGAAAGACCCGTTACTAGAGATGCTGAAAACCTTTAAAATGAAAGGGATCCTATTGAACGAAGAAGACTTGCTGCTTCAGATGGATCACACCCTCGAACCAAAAATCGTGTCTATGATTTATCCCTTAAGACAAAAAGCGGACAGTTCGTTAAGTGGTGATTTTATTATGTTAGAAGATTTAGAACTCCTTCTCAGACACCAAAGAGATAAAATTCGAGAAGCAGGAAACTTAATTGTTTCAGGTGATAACCGATTGGCACCGATTTATGACAAAAAACGATTCACCCCATCCGTTGGGGGAGAGTATCAATCTATCTCTCAATTTGATGTATTGCTTCCGGATAATCAAAATCAGTACCGCAAGTTAACCCCTGTTAAGAATCAACAGGACTTAATTGACAAATTAAAAAGCAAGTATCACCTATTAGGAAAGGAGGAAAAGTGATGAGGACTTTACCAGAGAAACCAATTAATAGCCGTTTTACAGACCAGCAATGGCAAGCGATTTATGACGAAGGAAAAAACATTTTGGTTTCCGCATCAGCGGGTTCGGGTAAAACGACTGTTCTTGTCCAACGCGTGATTGAGAAAATAAAACAGTCCGTCAATGTCAACGAGCTGCTTGTCGTCACGTATACCAATGCAGCTGCTCGAGAGATGAAAGAAAGAATCCAGATTGCGATTCAAAGAGAGATAACAAATGAAAAGGATCCGTTAAAACGGCAGCACCTCATACGTCAGATTCCATTACTAGGGCATGCGGATATTTCCACTCTTCACTCATTCTGTCTAAAAGTCATTCGACGGTATTACTACTTAATTGACTTTGATCCCGTTTTTCGCTTATTAACGGATGACACTGAAATGGCTTTGATGCAAGAAGAAGTCTGGGATGAATTGAGAGAAGAGCTTTATGGAGAAGAAAATACGCTTTTTGAAACACTAGCCGCTTCTTATTCGAACGACAGAAACGATGAAGGGTTAACGGATCTTGTTTTTTCTCTCTATAATTTTTCACGAGCCAATCCACAACCTCTTGAATGGTTATCTGATTTAACTAAGACCTATCAGGTTCCAGACAATGATTTAGGAAAAAGTTTTATTTTTTCGTCTTTTATTAAGCCTAAGATACTAGATACCCTCCAAACCATTAAGGAGCTACTAGACGAAGGAATGACCATAGGGGAAGGCGAAGAAGAATTAGAAAAAGTAACGGACATTATGCAGAATGAACGTCTTTTGGCTGACGAAGTAGAAAAGCTTCTCACTGAAAATAAAATAGACGAAACATACCAATTATTAGATTCTTTTACATTCAAAACCTGGTCTGCGCCGAGAAAGAAGACGACGCCAGATGAAGTAAAAGAAGCGGCCGCTGACATGAAGAATTTCAGAGATCAAGCCAAGTCTCTCTATCAAGACACAATCATCAATCAGTATTTTGCTTTTTCTCCGAGTGAGCACGTTGAAAACATGTCTCAAGTAAAAGTCATGGTTGAAGAGATGGCTCGTGTAGCGACACTCTTTTATGAACGGTATCAAGAATATAAAGCGAACCGGAAAGTATTAGATTTTAACGATTTAGAGCATTTAACCTTATCCATTTTAGTACAGCGTGAGGGAGATATCGAATGGCCGTCAGAGGCTTCCTTACATTACAGGCAAGTGTTTAAAGAAGTGATGGTGGATGAGTACCAAGACATCAACCTGCTTCAGGAAACGATATTAAAATGGCTTACGAAAGACGATTCCTCTGCTGGTAACCAATTTATGGTAGGAGATGTGAAACAGTCCATCTATTCTTTTCGTTTAGCAGATCCCAGTTTATTCATTGATAAGTATGAGCGGTATGCTACAGGTGAAAGTGGCGAAAGAATTATTCTAGCCGAAAACTTCCGATCGACAAATGAGGTACTGTCTTTTACTAACTTTATCTTTGAGCAGTTAATGAATAAAGAAGTAGGAGATTTAGAATACGACAAAGCAGCTCAACTTGTTCATGGGTACAAAGACTTTCCAGAATCACCAAACTATGAAGCTGAGATACTCATTTATGAAACAGAACAAGAAGATACGGATGAAGAGCAAGATTTAGAAGAGTCTCCCT
Source organism: Alkalibacterium iburiense (assembly GCF_039521845.1). NCBI lineage: Bacteria > Bacillati > Bacillota > Bacilli > Lactobacillales > Carnobacteriaceae > Alkalibacterium > Alkalibacterium iburiense. The sequence goes on along the minus strand of NZ_BAAACW010000001.1, from coordinate 5,090 downwards.
CTTTTGAAATAGACACGAAAGTAAAAGGCGAACTCTTCATGACAGCCAACAAGATTTTATCTATGATAGACAGCGGTTTTGAGATTTATGATAAAGAAGAAGACCGCATGCGTCCGATTCAATTTAAAGATATTGTCCTGCTTACACCGACTAAAATGAATAATATTGATATTCAAGAAGTCTTCAAGCAACTGAATATACCGGTTGCGGTGAATGAAACGCAAAACTATTTCCGAACAACGGAGATTAGCATCATGATGTCCTTACTGAAGATTATTGACAATCCTCAACAGGATATTCCGTTAGTAGCCGTACTACGATCACCTATTGTTGGCTTAGATGAGGTAGATCTCACACGTATTCGATTGATGAATAAGGAATCCTCTTATTATGATGCTCTCAGAGCTTTTGTTGAAAAAGAGGACTGGGAAGACGATAGGAATCTGCGTTTGAGAAAGAAATTGGCTGATTTTTTAGTTTCTTTTGAAAAATGGCGTAAACAGGCGAGACGGAAACAATTAGTCGAGCTGATATGGATGCTTTATGAGGACACAGGCTTTTTACATTACGTCAGTGGAATGAGTTCGGGCATTCAGCGTAAAGCGAATTTGCATGCTTTATATGAACGAGCTGCATCTTATGAGAAAACAGCTTTTAAAGGGCTCTTCCAATTTATTCGTTTTATTGAAAAAATGCAGAAGAAAGACAAGGACTTAGCTGAACCCTCAGCTGTTTCAGATGGGGAAAATGCGGTTCGCGTCATGACTATCCACGCCAGTAAAGGGCTGGAATTTCCAGTTGTGTTTGTGATGGATATGTCTAAGAAATTTAATTTAAGAGATAGTCAAGGAGCCACTGTTTTTGATGAGACTTACGGGGTTGGGGCTGAGTATCGAGATTTGGAAACGAGAGAAAAGAAAACAACCCTACCTGAAACAGCTCTAAAAAATCGAAAAAAAGCCAAATTGCTATCTGAACAGATGCGCGTGCTATACGTTGCTTTAACTCGTGCAGAACAAAAACTTATTTTAGTCGGTTCTTATAAAAATAAAGAGGTGGCCTTAAAAAATTGGGAATTAGTATCTGGACATCAACCGACTGTTTTACCTGATGATTTAAGATTAAATGCAAGAAGTTTTATGGACTGGATAGGGAGAAGTGTGATTAGACATAAGTGGTTGGATGAAGAAAGAGACCTGCCGGTTAAAAATAATCACATTCATACTTACCCAACTTCCTTTAATGTGTCCTTTTATAATCAAGGGGACTTAGAAGAGTCCATTATGACACGTCAACCTGAAGAAACGGAGAACTGGTATAAAGATTTAAAAGCGGGTACCATAGAGTTATCTGATGATAAGGAAGTCAAAGCTGCTGTGTCAGAAGCCTTAGATTTAATGAATAAACCGTACACGTACCAAACCGCTACTCAAACGACGAGTTATCAATCTGTTTCTGAAATTAAGCGATTATTTGAAGAACCCGATGACGGGCAGATGGTAAAAATTGACGTGACCAATCCGAGACAGGCCAGTCGATATGTGGAGACAGAGTGGAGTCGTCCCCGATTCATTTCTGAAACCACTAAGCCGACACCTGCAGAAATAGGACAAGCCACGCACTTGGTCCTTCAAGCCTTAGATCTAACGACGACTCCAACAAGAGAGCGCATCGATCAGTTGATACAGTCTTTAGCATCCGATGAAGTGATTACAGAAGAAATGGCTTCCTTAATCAATAGAGAGACCATTGAACGTTTCTTTGAGACAGATTTTGGGCAATTTATCCTTGAGCATGTTTCCAGCATGAGGAGAGAAGTGCCATTTTCCTTGTTGATGGAAGCGAGTGAGATCTTTAACGATATGGAAGACACACATGATAACATCTTGATTCATGGGATAGTGGATGGCTTTATTGAACAAGAGGAAGGCATTATCTTGTTTGACTATAAAACAGACCAAGTCAGACGATTTGGGAGTCGAGCAGGCGAGGTGATGCTGGAGAAATATAAAGGGCAATTGACTTTATATAAACGAGCTCTCGAATCGATATTAGACAAACCCGTGCTTCATTCCTATATTATCTTACTTGATACCACAGAAACGATAGAAGTCGTTTAAACATAAAAAGCGGAACAGACTGAATGCAATCGGCTGTTCCGCTTTTTTTTCTGTTTGCTTTAGTCGAAACTATAGGTGGCTCCTTCAGAATACGTGTTTCCAGCATTCCAAAGTAAAAATTCATTTACTCCATGATCGTGCAGGGCTCTAATTTGAGCCGATACTTCTTCAGCACCGTAACGGATATAGTTTCCAGCTCCTAAATAGGAAGCTGTGAAATCTTGTAACCATGGGCGCGTAATAGGAGCATCATCGCCTAATGCGTCTAATACAGCATTCTCATATTCCATGTAATTGTTCACTACGTTATACGGTTCTAAGTCTGGTTTGGCAATACCTAAAGTACCAGGTCCCCAGTGACTTGGGTAAATCATAGATGAAATGACGTCAACATTTTCTGAGATACGAGAAAAGTTTTGTCCAATTCCAGGCGTTTCTTCCATTGTTGCAGCATATCCGAAGATGTCTACTGAAACATCAACATCAAAGGCCTGCAATTCCTGGCGGGCATAGGCAACAAAATCAGTGACCGCGTCCACACGCTGTCTGATATTTGTTTCACCACTCTCTTCATAGTGCCCACGAGAATAAATGAGTTCTTCATCTCTTAATTCAAACCCTTCAGGGAAGCGAACATAGTCAAATTGAATATCCTTAAAGCCCATTTTGGCTGCTTCTTTAGCCACTTCTACGTTATAGTCCCAAACATCTTTCTCATACGGGTTAACAAAGCTTTCTCCGCGCCGGTTTGCCCAGACTGTCCCATCTTCATTTTGGAAGGAGAGGTCAGGGCGTTCATTAGCTAGACGGGAATCTTTAAATACAACAATACGAGCGATAGGGTAGATATCATTTTCTTCTAAATGAGGCATTAAAAACTCTGGATCCATGACAGGTCTGGAGAATTGATTAATCAGTTCATTATCTGTCTCGAATGGCATAACGATATCCCCATAGTCGTCTTTCACATCAATAACCATTGCATTCAGTTCAGTCGTATTGAGTAACTCAGTTAAAGTATGAAGGCGTTGACCGCCAGCTGAATGGGCAGTCACAAACACGCCTTTGACCCCATCTTCAGGGTAAGCAATATCAATGCCGCTGTCGTACTTAAACTGATCTGGAAACTCTTCCGGTACAGAGAGTAAAGGCTCTTCAGAATACGTTAGAAAAGTTAGGTCAAGTCCTTCTTCATCTGTTACATCCGCTTCTTCCTCAGCCCAAACGGTAGGGGTGAGAGCTCCTACAGCTAGTAGAGTAGCAGCTGAAGCCACAACTGTTTGTTTTATCCATTTACGCATTCGATTCATCCTCACTTTCAGTTTGTCCATCATTCACTGGTCTAATCAGATTAGGATCTAAAATCTCGTAACCTTTATCTCTTAAGCCTTCGATAATAGAAGGCGTCGCATCTCTTGTCCATTCTCTGTCATGCATAAGGAGATTCGCTCCGGGAACGAGCAGGTTGGTATTCACCATGATATCGGCTAAAGCATCAGCTTCCATGTATTCCGATTCAAAGTCGTACCCATAACTCCACTGCATCAAGACCATCCCATCCTCCTCAACGACTTGTTTGGAATGGTCAGTATTCACACCAAAAGGCGCACGGAAAAAGCGAGGGCGTTCCCCTATAATTTCTTCAATCAAATCACTGGTCTTTAAAATTTCTTCCGTTTGTTGATCCTCACTGATGTTCGAGAGGTTAGGGTGGGTATGGGTATGATTCCCAATGGCAAAGCCCATCTCATGCAACTGTTTTAATTCTTCCTGTCCTTCTTCGCTTTCAATATACATGCCGTTAACAAAGAATATAGCGGGAGCTTTGTGTTCAATGAGGTGTTCAGCAATCTCTAGAGCATACTTATCTGGTGCATCATCATATGTAAGTAATGCGACCTGGTTCGTTGCCTCTTTTCCTTCAATGACGCTTGCGTAAGCTAAATTATCCGGTCTGACTTCATATAAGTAGTCGGCTTCTTGTTCTTCTAAAGCCACATCTTCATCTTCTTCGGAGTCTTCATTGTCTTCGTTCGTATTTTCTTCATCTTCAGTCTGGTCGTCTTCGTTTTCTGAGTCGGTATCTGTTTCTGTATCCTCTGGTGTTTCCTGAAATTCTTCTGTTGCTTCTTCAGCAGCCGACTGGTCCTCATCTGTCGTATCACAAGCTGTCAAAAGCAGAGCAGAAGCTAGGGTAATATAGGTTAATGTGCGTTTCATGTAATCTCCCTCCTTATTCTTCTTCCGTTAATTGCTCATCAATAGAAGACTGTAATTGAGCGATAGAGTCATCCATTTCAACAATGACCTCGTCTAATTCAGCCAGTTCTGTTCTTAACTCCAACCGTTCTTCATTTAATGTTTCAATACCTTCTACGAATTCTTCATATGTGGCTTCATCTGTTGATAAAAAGGTAAAGTACTCGGACTGAGAATCCAATGTCGTGGCATACGCATCAGTATAAAGAGTCAAATGATCGGCAAAGGCATCAGTGGAGGAGATGACGGCATCAATTTCGGCTTGATCCAATAATTCTCCTTCATATGTAGCGAGAACTTCCTGGTGTGCAGTCATTTCTTCTTCTTTTCCTTCTAACTCCGAAAGGACCGCGCGTCGTGTTTCTATATTTTCAAATACAGAGGCAGACTCGTCCCCAAATGTAGTTAAATCTTCATCCGTTTCCATAGTTTCAGTAAATTGCTCTTGTAACTGACTTTCCGTTTCAACTAACTGATTCAATTCCTCAACGGTTTCATTTTTTATTCTATCTAATTCAGTCGCAGCTTCTTGCATTTCTTCTAAATTTTCACTGTCATCACACGCAACCATCACGAGTGATAGAGAACTCATTGCGAGGAGAGCCCATTTCTTTTGAATCATGTCATTATCTCCTTTGTATTTAACGTATTTACAAATTTTTTACTGTTTTTATTCTGTTTATCTACTTTAAACGTTGTTATTACAACAAA